>NZ_PZKO01000008.1:0-288721 GCF_014926485.1 Pseudarthrobacter sp. AB1 | reverse complement strand
TCGGCGTAGCGGCGGGGCATGCCCATGACCCCTAGCCAGTGCTGGATCAGGAACGTGCCGTGGAAGCCAAGGAACAGCATCCAGAAGTGGATCTTTCCGAGGCGCTCGTTGAGCATCTTGCCGGTGAATTTTGGCCACCAGAAGTAGAAGCCTGCGAACATCGCGAACACCACCGTGCCGAAGACCACGTAGTGGAAGTGCGCCACCACAAAGTAGGAGTCAGACACGTGGAAGTCCAGCGGCGGCGACGCCAGGATGATGCCGGTCAGGCCACCGAAGAGGAAGGTGATGAGGAAGCCCAGGCTCCACAGCATGGGAGTCTCGAACGTCAAGGACCCCCGCCACATGGTGCCGATCCAGTTGAAGAACTTCACGCCGGTGGGGACTGCGATGAGCATGGTCATGAAGGAGAAGAACGGCAGCAGGACCGAGCCGGTCACGTACATGTGGTGCGCCCACACGGTCATGGACAGGGCTGCGATGGAGATGGTGGCATAGATAAGGCCCTTGTAGCCGAAGATCGGCTTCCGGCTGAAGACCGGGAAGATCTCGGACACAATGCCGAAGAACGGCAGCGCGATGATGTACACCTCGGGATGGCCGAAAAACCAGAACAGGTGCTGCCACAGCACCGCGCCGCCGTTCTCCGGATCATAGATGTGTGCACCAAACTTGCGGTCGGCCCCCAGGGCAAACAGGGCCGCCGCGAGCGGCGGGAAGGCCATGATGACCAGGATGGACGTCACCAGGGCGTTCCAGGTGAAGATGGGCATCCGCCACATGGTCATGCCCGGAGCGCGCATGCAGATGATGGTGGTGATGAAGTTGACCGCACCCAGGATAGTGCCGAAGCCGGACAGCGCCAGGCCGAAGACCCACAGGTCACCGCCCACGCCGGGGGTGAACGTGGTGTTATTCAACGGCGCGTACGCGAACCAGCCGAACGCAGCAGCGCCCTGCGGGGTGATGAAGCCCGCGACGGCGATGGTGGAGCCGAAGAGGAAGAACCAGAAGGCCAGGGCGTTCAGCCGTGGGAACGCGACGTCGGGGGCACCGATCTGCAGCGGCATGATGAAGTTGGTGAAGCCGGCGAACAGCGGGGTGGCGAACATCAGCAGCATCATGGTGCCGTGCATCGTGAACAGCTGGTTGTACTGCTCCTTGGTCTGCAGGATCTGCATGCCAGGTTCGAAGAGCTCGGCCCGGATGAGCAGGGCCATAACGCCGGCCAGCATGAAGAACACAAATGAGGCGATCAGGTACATGTACCCGATGACCTTGTGGTCGGTGGAGGTGAGCCAGCCGACCACCATGGAGCCTTTACGCAGCGGTACCACCGGGGGAGCGGCCGTTGAAGCGGTCCCTAGTCGTGAATGTCCGGTGATGGCCATTTTTCACCTCACAGATTAGTCTGCACGGCATGGTTGGACCCTTTGCATGAGCCCCTAAGTGCAGGCTACTCACTTACGCGGCGTCCCGGAAGAGTCAGTGCAGGCCCATCGCGTTCCGGACCTCGTCCAGGATGTGGTGGACTGCGGTCTCCGCCGCCACAGCGTCACCGCGGGCCACCGCTGCCGCAACATCCTCGTGGGCCTGCAACGCTTCGTTCCGCGGCTTGAAGGGCATGAGACCCTGTTTGGTCCGGCTGGTGAGCACCTCGGCCACCATGCCTTCCAATGCGGTGAACATCTCGTTGCCACAGCTTTCGAGCAGCAGGCAGTGGAACTCGATGTCTACCGACAGGAACGCCTCGAGTTCGCCGGCTTCACCCAGCCGCCGCAGCTCTGCAGCCAGAAAAACCAGCCTGGCCCGTTCGGCCGCGCTCGCCCGGCGGGCAGCACCTGCAGCCGCAATCGGCTCGACGGCGATGCGCAGCTCCGTGAGGCTGCCGTACTGCTCGGCGCGGTTGGCCGATGCGAGGCGCCACCTCACCAGCTTGGGATCGTAAACGTTCCACAGCCCGCGCTCCTGCACCACGATGCCCACCCGCCGCCGTGAGTACACCAGGTTCATGGATTCGAGCACTTTCATAGTGTCCCGCGCGACAGTGCGGGAAATCCCGTACTCCAGCTGGATGCCCTCAAGCGTAAGCCGGCTTCCCGGTGGGAGGCTCCCGGATGCGATGGCGACGCCAACCGACTCCAGAACGCGTTCATGCATCGCGGGGGAAGCCCCGCCGTCGTCCGCGGTATCCGCGTGGTCCACTGTCGCCGTCGACATGTTTCCTGCCTCTCTATGCGCCGCAGCGCACTCACAGGATACCGAAGATTAAGCCAAAGGTATGACTTGTGACACTCAAAGATAGTATCTATGGCTCTAAATGGTGATACCTTATCTCCCGGCGCAGTTCCCTGTGAGGTGCGCTTAAAGCGTTCTTCACTTAGCCAACGGCGTCTTCGGAGGTAAACATGCAGTATCCAGCCACGCACCTGGTGGTGATGGGCGTTGCCGGTTCCGGCAAGTCCACCATTGCGGCAGCTCTTTCCCGGCAGCTTGGCTGGGCCTGTGCCGAAGCGGACGAGTTCCACACCCAGTCCAACATCGACAGGATGACCCAGGGCATTCCCCTGCAGGACGAGGACCGCTGGCCCTGGTTGCAGGAAATCCAGAACTGGATGAGCGCACATGCCGCTGCCGGGGAAAGCACCGTGCTCACCTGCTCTGCGCTCAAGCTCAGCTACCGCCGCCTGCTCTCCGAAGCACAGGGCCGGGTCCTGTTCATCCACCTCGACGGCGGCGCCGACCTGATCGGCCAGCGCATGCAGGGCCGCGAAGGCCATTTCATGCCGCCCACCCTCCTGCCCAGCCAGCTGGCCACCCTGGAACCTCTGACCGACCAGGAACTTGCCGCCGGCAGCCTCCGCCTGGACATCTCCAACTCCCCGGAAAAGATCGTCGCCGCCGTGCTGGCAGGCCTCACGCTTCCCGCCCAGGCGGAACTCACCGACTGCTGAGCCCGCCCAAATTTTCACAAACCCCAATAAATTCTGTTTCAAAGGAGAACCATGGTCATCGAAGGATGGACCCAGACGCTGGGCGCAGGCCCGCTGCTGCTCATCGCAACAGCAGCGATCGTCGTACTGCTGTTCCTGATCATCAAGCTGCGGATGCACGCGCTGATCGCCCTGATCGCGGTCAGCCTCGCGACGGCATTTTCCACCGGAATCCCTGCCAACCAGGTGGTACCGGTGCTGATAAACGGGTTCGGCACAACCCTGGGCACCGTGGCCCTCCTCGTTGGCCTGGGCGCAATGCTCGGCCGCATCGTTGAAACCAGCGGCGGTGCCAAAGTGCTGGCGGACTACCTGATCGGTGTCTTCGGTGAAAAGCGTGCCCCGTTCGCACTGGGCCTCGCCTCCCTGATCTTCGGCTTCCCCATCTTCTTCGACGCCGGCCTGGTAGTTATGCTGCCCGTGGTCTTCGCCGTGGCCCACCGCCTGGGCGGGGGAGTGCTGCGCTACGGCCTCCCGGCCGCCGGTGCATTCTCCGTGATGCACATCTTCCTGCCGCCGCACCCGGGTCCGGTCTCTGCTGCAGCCTTCTTTGATGCCAATATCGGCCTGGTCCTGATTGCCGGTCTCATCGCCGCCATCCCCACCTGGTATGTCACCGCCTACCTGTTCGGCCTTTGGACCGGCAAGAAACTGGTCCTCCCGGTACCGGAAATCCTGGGCCACGCCAGCGCCGAAGCCGAGGCCAACCCGCCGCGTTTCCGCACCATCATCGGCCTCCTGCTCCTGCCGCTCGTCCTGATCTTCATCAACACCGGCCTGAACACCCTCGCGTCCTCCGGCGTCCTGGACGCAGCCGTCAAGAAGGAACAGTGGTTCCAGGTCCTGCGCACCATCGGTGAAACCCCGGTGGCCCTGCTGATCGCCGTGCTCGTGGCCATGTTTGTGCTCGGTGCCCGCCGCGGCACCGAGGCCGGCGCCCTGGAGAAGCTGCTCGAATCCTCGCTGGGCCCGGTCTGCTCGGTCATCCTGATCACCGGCGCCGGCGGCATGTTCGGCGGCGTGCTCCGCGCGTCCGGCATCGGTGCCGCGCTGGCAGATGTCCTGGGCAACCTGGGCATCCCGCTGATCCTGGCCGGCTTCCTTATCGCCGCCATCCTGCGCATCGCCCAGGGTTCGGCAACCGTGGCCCTGACCACCACCGCGGGCCTTATCGCCCCGGCCGTAGCACTGGCGGGGCTGAACGGCATGCAGGTCGCCGCCCTGGTCATCGCCGTGGCGGCAGGCTCCGTGGTGGTCTCCCACGTCAACGACTCCGGCTTCTGGCTGGTGGGCCGTTTCTTCGGCATGGACGTCAAAACCACGCTGAAGACCTGGACCGTCATGGAAACGCTGATCGGTGTTATGGGCTTCGCCATCGCGGCCGTCATTTTCCTGCTCGCCGGCGTGGCGGGTTAGCGATCTGACTCCAGCCACGGCTGACGGAAGTACGACGGCGGGGCGTCCAGGGAAATTCTGGCCACCCCGCCGTCGTCGTCGTATTCCTGGGCGCCCCTACTTGCGGGGTTTGGCTGCTTTCGGCGCTTTGGGCGGGAGCTCCGCGACGTATTCGAAGGCCTTCCCCACCCAGGCCTTTGCCCGTGCATTGTCACCGTCGGCGTTCCACGTCTCGGGGAGTCCGGTGTAGCCGCCCATGGGCCGCTCCGCCGGGCCGAAAGGGACTGTCTGCTCGGTGCTTTCGAGCTCCTGCCGGTCGGCGTCGGAGAGCTTCACCCCGATGGTGGCGCCGAACAGGCCGGCGAACATGTTGCCGTTGACGAAGGCCCCCAGGTTGCCGAACATGGGCTTGACCACCACCTCAGGGTTGGCCGGCGCAACTGAGCGGAAGCGCTCCTTGGCTTCGTCGGACGCTTTGGCCATCTCCATGGTGGTTCTCCCAGGGTTGCGGTGTGATTCTTTGTGCAGCTTATGCCCGTTCGGGCGCCGGCGACAGAATTGGCTACCGCTAGGCTGGCAGGAGTCCGCACCCACTTCTCAGGTTCCCACCCCAACCAAAGGACATCCCTTGACCCAGCGCACCATTGTGATCACCGGCGCCAGCGACGGCATCGGCGCGGCAGTCGCGAAGACGCTGACGCAGGCAGGCGACCGGGTGGTCGTCGTCGGCCGTTCCGAGGAGAAGACCCAGGCCATCGCGAAGGAGCTCAACGCCGATTATTTCGTCAGCGACTTCGCCGACCTGGGCCAGGTCCGCACCCTCGCCGCGCAGCTGAAAGACGACTACGAACGGATCGATGTCCTGGCCAACAACGCCGGAGGCATCATGGGCAGGCACCAGCTCACGGTGGACGGCAACGAATCCACCTTCCAGATCAACCATCTGGCGCCGTTTTTGCTCACCACCGAGCTGATGGACGTCCTCACCGCCAGCAACGCCAAGGTCATCAACACGGCCAGCGCCGCCAACGGCTTCGGCAAATTGGATCTCTTCGACCTCAAATCGGAGCACAGCTACTCCACCAATCGCGCCTATGGCACGGCCAAACTCGCCAACATCCTCTTCACGTCCGAGCTGCACCGCCGCTTCGGCGAGCAGGGAATCACGACGGCGGCGTTCCACCCGGGCGTAGTCCGCACAAACTTCGCGGCAGCGTCCACCAGCCCCATGCGGCATGCCTACAAGACGCTGCTCAACCGTTTTATGCTCACCCCGGACCAGGGCGCCGACACCCTGCTCTGGCTCATCAACGGCACCGCCGGAACCGACTGGATCTCCGGCGCCTACTACGCCAAGCGCGCCCTGGCGAAGGCCAACGCACAGGCGTACGACGCCGAGCTGGCGCAGGGTCTGTGGGAGGCAAGTGAGGCGCTCGTCGCACGCTGAGCCGCTTTGCCGCGCCCTGTTGGATAGGCAGCTAAAACGGCCTAACCTAGAAACCGCAAGTATGCTTCCTATCCTTGAGGAGTGGTTTCGATGCGCAGTACTTCAGCGATTGGCCTGGCCGCAGCAAGCATTCTGGCCCTGGCGGCGTGCACAGGCGGAGAAGGCGGACAGAGCCCCTCACCCACAGGCACCGCCACCACCAGCGCGGCGGCAGCCGACAAGGTCTACAGCGACGATGAACTGCGCGAACTCATCGCCGGCATGCGGGATGCGGAAGGCAACGAACTAAAGCTCTATTCCCAGGACCAAGTGGCTCAGGGCAGCAACATCGCCAACCTGCTGCTGAGCACGGCGACGGTGGACCCTCAGGACTGCAAGTCCATCGCCACTGCCGGGCTCCTCGACAAGGTGGACAACGGCGACGTGGCAGTCGCCCTCTCCGAGAGCGCCCAGCCGCGCACTTTGTCGGCCCAGTCCGGCAGCGAAGGCCCTGACGCCGTCGAACTGCTCCAGGAAGTGAGCGCCAAGATGGACCAGTGCGCCAACTTCAGCGTCGAGGCACTGGGCCAGCGCTACGAGGTGTCCAGCGAGGAACTGCAGGCGGAAACGGATGGTGCGAAGACCTTCGCCACCCTGAGCATGGGCGGCCAGGGTACCAACGAGAAGCTGATGCAGGTCTCCGCTGCGGAGGGCAGGCTGCTGGTGGTGGCCACCAAGGGCGGGTCCGATCTGGGCGATGACGACCAGAAGGAGCTTGAGGACCTCGTGAACGAGGTTCTCGCCAAGGCCGACGGCGGCTCAGCTGCCTCCTCGCCGACCGGCACCTCGACCGGCTCCTCGACAGGCACGGCGAGCCCCACCTCGAGTGCATCGCCTACCGCCACCGAGGCGGAAGGGGACATGAGCCCCTCGCCGACAACAACGTCCACCAGCACACCGTAGGTTTTGCATAGAGGACGACGGCGGCACTCATGGGAGTGCCGACGTCGTCCTCTTTTTCGTTGCCCTTTATTGCGGCCGGGCCCGCTCGATATTGGAGGCGCTCACCGCCTGCCCCCGTGCGCTGACTCCTGCGACCACGCCGTCCACATCCGCCGCGGATCGGTTCTGGCTCAGCTTGGTCTTCGCCTCGATCCTGGTGATAACCAGTTCGAGGCCCACGATGGCGCGAAGCTGGCCCGAAATGTAGCGCTCCGGCGCATCGTCCACGCTCCATGGGTGCTCAAAGTCCGCTTCATTGACGTTGGTCAGCCGCCTGACCTGGCCTTCAATCCACGCCGGATCGTCATGGATCACGAGGGTGCCGTAAACGTGCGCCGTGGAGTAGTTCCACGTGGGGACCACGCGTCCGTGCTCGGCCTTGGACGCATACCAGGACGGCGATATGTAGGCGTCCGTGCCCTGGATGATCATCAGGGATTCCCCGATGGCCGGTTCGGACCACTGGGGGTTGTTCCTGGCGACGTGGGTGTGCAACGCGCCGCGTTCGCCCACCGAGGGGTCGTACACGAACGGCAGCAGCGTGGCGAGCAGGCCCTGTGAGGTCATGGTGACCAGGTTGGCTGCGCCCGGCCGGGTGAGTAGTTCCTGGACGGCGTCGGGGCCGGCGTCAAAATGGGCTGGCGTGTACATGGTGCTAATCCTTTGCAGGCTCGAGCTGCTTTGTGGCGGGGAGGACGGGCTGGAGGGCGGCGGGCTGAGGGGGCGCCGGCTTGAGCCTGACCCGTACCGCGGCGCCGGCGCAGAGGATGACGGCCAGGCCGCCCACGATGGTGCGCCACGTCAGCGACTCGCCGAGCAGGAGACCCGCCCAGCAGATGCTCAGCACAGGCTGCACAAGCTGGATCTGGCTGACCTGGGCCATGGGGCCGATGGCCAGGCCGCGGTACCAGGCAAAGAAGCCGAGGAACATGCTGACCACGCCGAGGTACGCAAAGGCCAACCACTGGACCGGTGTGCCCGACGGCGGCTGCTGCGCCACGGACACCGCCACCAGGAACACCATCAGCGGCGACGCCAGCAACAGCGCCCAGGACACGGTCTGCCAGGCGCCCAGCTCGCGGGCCAGCAGGCCACCTTCCGCATAGCCGATGGCCGCGGCCACCACTGCGCCGAGGAGCAGCAGGTCGGACCAGTGCAGCTGTCCGAACCCGCCGGACTGCAGGGATCCGAAGGCTATTGCGGCCAGCCCGCCCACGCCGGTGATGAGCCAGAACGCCAGCGGGGGATGCTCGCGCCCGCGCAGAACAGCCACGGTCGCCGTCGCGGCGGGCAACAGGGCGATCACCACGGCGCCGTGACTGGCCGGCGTGGTGGTGAGCGCGAAGGAGGTCAGCAGGGGAAACCCGACGACGATGCCGCCGGCCACCACGGCGAGGCGCGCCCACTGCGTGCCGTGGGGGAGCCGCTGCCGGGTGAGGGCGAGCGCGAAGGCGGCGAGGATGGCGGCTACCACCGCACGGCCTGACCCGATAAACAGCGGGGACAGGGACTCGACGGCCACCTTCGTGAACGGAACCGTGAAGGAGAAGGCCGCTACTCCGATGAGACCCCACCAGAGTCCGGTGGGCTGGCCGGACGGTATCACTGGCGGTAAAAGCGTAGTAGCGCTACTATTGTTTCTCATGAATAACGATAGCAGTTCCCGGATTGTGGCGCACCTGAAGAAATGGATTTCTTCGGCCGCGCCCGGTGCGAAGCTGCCGTCCACGCGCTCGCTGGTGGCCGAGTACCAGGCCAGTCCCGTCACGGTGCAGAAGGCCCTGCAGACGCTCTCGGCACAGGGGCTGATCGAGAGCCGGCCCGGCGTGGGGACCTTTGTGCGCGCCGTCCGGAGCGCCCGACCTTCCGATTACGGCTGGCAGACGGCGGCCCTCCGTTCGCCGCTGGCGCCGCCGCCGCCGGCGTCCAGCACCATGCGCAACGTGGCCAACGATGCCATCTCCTTCCACTCCGGCTACCCAGACCGCGAACTCCTGCCCGAGCGGCTGGTGCGGGCCGCCCTTGCCCGGGCAGCCCGCGGCGACGCTGCATTGTTCCGTCCGCCCGCAGCCGGCCTGCCGGAACTGCAATCGTGGTTCGCGCACGAACTCGGTGCCTCGACGCCGGCCGGGACCACTCCGCCGAACCCGAGCGACGTCGTCGTACTCCCTGGAAGTCAAAGCGGGCTGAGCTCCATTTTCAGCGCACTCGCCGGCCGCGGACAGCCGTTGCTGATGGAATCGCCGTCCTATTGGGGTGCCATCCTGGCCGCAGCGCAGGCCGGCGTGCGCATTGTCCCGGTGCCCAGCGGACCGGACGGACCGGACCCGGCCGAGCTGGCCCGCGCCTTTGAGGAGTCCGGCGCGCGGCTGTTCTATGCGCAGCCCAACTACGCCAACCCCACGGGCGCGCAGTGGTCTGCCGAACGGCGTGAACAGGTCCTGGACGTGGTCCGCGCGAAGGGGGCGTTCCTGGTGGAGGACGACTGGGCGCACGATTTCGGCATCACCTCCAACCCCGTGCCCGTCGCCTCCCGCGACGACTCCGGCCACGTGGTCTACCTGCGCTCGCTGACCAAGAGCGTGTCACCGTCGATCCGTGTCGCCGCGGTCATCGCCCGTGGTCCGGCGAGGGAGCGCATCCTGGCGGACCGGGCGGCGGAATCGATGTACGTCAGCGGGTTGCTCCAGGCGGCAGCGCTCGACGTCGTCACGCAGCCCGGATGGCAGACGCACCTCCGCAGCCTCCGCCACCAGCTCGAGTCGCGCCGTGACCTGCTGGTCACCAGCCTGCGCCAGCACGCCCCGCAGGCCCATATCGAGCAGGTGCCCAAGGGCGGCCTGAACCTGTGGGCGCGGCTGCCAGACGGGACCGACCTCGAACGGCTGACCCGCGACTGTGAAACCGCCGGGGTGATCATCGCCGGCGGCAACGAATGGTTCCCGGCCGAACCGGCAGGGCCGTTCATCCGGCTCAACTACTCGGGGACGAATCCGGGCGCCTTTCCTGAAGGCGCCCGGATCATCGGCCAGTCACTGGAACGGAACAGGGCCTAGGACTCAGCTGGCCAGTTCGGCGCAGACGTCAACCACTGTGCCGGTACCGGTGAACATGCCTCCGCGTTCGGTTCCGTCGGCGTTGAGGGTCCAGTTGACGGTACCGATGGTGAAGTACACCCCCAGAGGATGCCCGTTTGCCTTAGGAACGGTGATGATGTTGCGTCCCGTCGCGGTAACGTACTGGCCGCCATCGGAGGCTGGCTTAATGTGGGTCACGCCCGAGGCGCCCTCGTAGGTTATGGATTCCCCTGATTTTGCCGTGAGAGTGACAGTCAAGCCCGGCCAGATGATCTTGGCTCGGTCACCGGGCAGGTCGATAACCCCGACCTTGCCATCAGCCGTCACCAACACTTTGAAGCCCGGGCATGACTCGTAGTATGAGACTGCAATCGGTTGGGGAGCAGCGGCGGCAATAGCCGGGTGGGCGGGCGCGACGAGGGCACCTGCTGCAAGGGCAGACAAGGCCAAGCTGCGAGTAATGCTGCTGGTTTTCATGGGATTTCCTTTCGGACGTATTTCGGGTTGGTTTTCTCAGCGTGGCCCGCAGGGCTTAACCGGTCCTTAATCGCCCGCGGACTACTGGACCCTTCGCCTGCCTCGGGAGCATGATGGGGTTGTTGTGGCCGGAATTTCCAGGCCGCATCGGGTGTCAGGGCGGGCGCTATGGGGTCGCTGGTCGATGAGCTCCGCGGTACCGGGCCGACCAGGTCCGGGCCAGCGGCCGGTCGGTGAGGGGTGCTTGGCGATGGGCGCATTGTGGATCAGGACCCTGGGCCCGCTGGAAGTTGTTGCCGACGGGGCGCCGGTCATTGTGGGCAGGGGGAAGCTGCGGATCGTTCTTGAATGCCTGGCCCTGCGGGCAAACTCGGTGGTCTCCACTGACTTCCTGACTGAAGCCGTCTGGGACGGCCGCCCGCCCGCGCGGCCGGGCCTGCAGCTGCAGGTGTACGCTGCCAACCTGCGGCGCCTGCTCCAACCGGACCGGTCCAAGGGGGTTGCTACCCAGCGCCTGGCAAGCCGGCCGGGCGGTTACCTGCTGACAGTCACCGAGGACGAGCTCGACCTCCTGCAGTTCCGCGAACACGTCACCGCCGGTGAACTGGCCGTGCAGGCAGGGGATTTGGCCGGAGGCACCGAATATCTGCGCCAGGCTGTAGAGCTCTTCAAAGGGGCCGCTTTCCCGGACCTTGCCGACGTCGAGCTTCTGCGCCCGGACCTGGACGCACTGGAGGAAGCCCGGCTGGACGCGCACCAAGACCTCATCGACGTAGAGCTCGCTTTGGGCCGACACGGCACTTTGGTGGGGGAGCTGCAGCGGCTCGTGTCCCGGCATCCATACCGGGAGCGACTGTGGGCCTCACTTGCGCTCGCCTTGTACCGCTCTGACCGGCAGGCCGATGCTTTGGCGGCATGCCGTCAAGCGCGGAGCATCTTCGTCGAGGAACTGGGTATTGATCCCGGTGCACGCCTCCAGGAACTGGAAGGCCAGGTCCTTCGGCAGGAAGCCTTGCTTGCGGCCCCCGCCGCTGACGGACACCGCAGGATCAGGCAACGGCTGGACAACCTCCCGGCCGAACTCACCCCGTTCGTCGGGCGGGATGCAGAGGTAAGAGAGCTGTGCTCAATGTATGCCGCGGAGGGGTGCAGGCTGGTTACCGTAACGGGCGCCGGCGGGACCGGCAAGACCAGATTGGCCTTGGCAGCAGCGGCCCAGCTCGGTGAGCGAATGGCCGACGGCGTGGGCTGGGTCAATTTCGCACCGCTCACCCAGACTCAACAAGTGCCGGCCGCCATAGTTGCTGCGCTCGGCTTGCAGGACCGGGCCGGAGAAGACCCGCTGAAGGTCGCGGCTCGCTTCTTACACTCGCGCCGGCTGTTGTTGGTTTTGGACAACTTCGAACATCTGGAGGAGGCGTGGCCGGTGGTGCTTGGCATGCTCACCGCCGCCCCCGACCTGCGGATCATGACCACCAGCCGACGAAGACTTGGACTGCGCGCCGAATACGAATATGAGCTCGCACCGTTGGCTCTGCCCCCGATTGACCAGCCCCTCCCGCCGCCACTGCTACGGGAGGTGCCGGCCGTGAAGCTGCTCCTGGCCCGTGGCCGGGCAGTCCGTCCGCATTTCGATCTCGACCACGGCAACGCGGCTGTTCTGACCCGTCTGTGCCACCGCCTGGACGGCCTTCCGCTGGCAATCGAACTGGCAGCCGCCCAGTTGCGGGATCGCAGTGAGACTGAGCTCCTGGACGACTTGGAGGTCAGCCTTGCCGCGCTGCCGGCAGCCTTCCGCGACCTTCCGGACCGCCAGCGGACAGTCACGGCCACGATCGAGTGGAGCCACCAGCTGTTGCGTAAGGCTGAGCGGCGGCTGTTCGATCAGCTCGGCGTCTTCGCTGGCGATCCGACTATGGCGGCAGTCAATAGCATCTGTGCTCAGCCTCCGGGCACGGAAACGATGCCTGAAGACTTGCTCATCTCCCTAGCCCGCCATAGCCTGTTGCATCGCTATACCGATCCCGCGGGACAAATCCGCGTGTCGATGCTGCATTCGATTCGCGAGTTTGCCCGTGACCGGCTCCGGGTGCTCAACGATGTGTCGGCCGTTCGGCGCCGGCATGCTGAGTACTACCTCGGCCTCGCTGAGTCTGTCGGCCCACAGCTGTGGGGGCGCGAGCAAGTGGACGCCTTCCGGCTGCTGAATGCTGATACACCCGATTTGCGCGCCGCACTGTTGTGGGCAACGGGGCCGGATGGCTCCACGGACCTGGCGCTTCGAATGGTCGGGCAACTCTGGCATTACTGGGAGCTCACCGAGGACGTGGCCGAGCAATGCGAGATCGCCCTCAAGCTGGTCGCGGGCGCACCCGACGCTCCACCTTCGCTCCAAGCCCCTGCACTCAGTGGAGCAGCGACTCTGTGTTGGCTCCTCGGTCGCAACGACGCGGCGGCCGACCTTCACCACCGCGCGCTTGAGGCATTCCAGAGGGCTGGCAACGAAGAAGGCGCCGCCTGGACCACGATGTGCCTGGCCGTGCAGGCGATGGAGCTCAACGACGCCGTCACCGCCCACCAACTCGCTGCCGAAGCATTGGCCATACCTCATGCCAGCCCCCGGACTCGCGCTGCCGCATTCGTTGTTCTGGAGCGGTTAGCCTTCTACGCCGGTGACCACGCGCGAGCCCTTGACCTGAGTCGCGAGAGCGTCAGGCTTGTACGACCGCTCGGCGATCGATGGGCCCTCGGGGTGGTTTTGACTAACCTGGCCGAAAACGCAGAGCGGGCCGGCGAATACGACGCCGCGGAGCGGCTGCTCCTCGAGGCGGTCGACGCCGGATTCGAGTTGGGTGCACAGGGCAACCTCGTGGGTTTCCTCGAGTCATTGGCCGGCGTCTACGTGGCCGGGCATGGCGTCGAGCTTGCTATTCGCGTGCTGGCGGCCGCCGACTCCTACCGCACCGACCGGGGCATTCCGCTCCACCCTGCAGAACAGCACCGCATCGAATCGATCATTACCAGGGCGCGCTCCGAGGCCGGTGCGATCGGTTTCGGCCTGGCCTGGACGGCCGGGCAGGCTCTGACCCTCACCCAGATCGTCAAGGACTTGCTCCGCACCAGGCAAGAGGGCAGGCAGCAGGAATCCGTCGCCGACCAGCACATTCATTCACGTTCTGACCAATCTGCAGAAAGTGCCCTGAGCGCGGCGCCGTGGTGACGGCCGCGTTTGCCCGTTATTCGCCCAGCAGGCCGTAGGTGCTGATGACGTTGCCCTTCGTGGTCCGGTACTGGTCCTTCAGGGCGAGCCGCGTCACGGGGTCCCCGTCCTCGAACAGCTTACTGCCGCTGCCGGCCACCACAGGGTGGGTCATCAGGGTCAGCTCGTCCAGCAGCCCGGCGAACAGCAATTGGCGCACCACCGAAATGCTGCCGGTCACGGCGATCTCGCCGCCGTCGCGCGCTTTCAGGCCGGCCACGAATTCCTCCAGCGGTCCCTCGATCAGGTGCGAGTTCTGCCACTCGAGCGGCTCGGACAGGGTCCGGGAGGCCACAAACTTCTCCACCGGGTTGATGAAGCCGGCGAAGTCATTGTCCGCGGTGGCTGTTGGCCAGTAGCCGGCCCACTCCTGGTAACTCACGCGGCCCAGCACCACGGTGTCCACGCGTTCCATCATGCCGGTCAGGCCCTTGCCGAGGTCGTCGTCGAAGCTGTCGAACTGCCATCGGAATGGGTCTGACACCACGCCATCAACGGAGTGGAACAGGCCGGACGTGACTTTGCGCATAAGGTCCTCCAAGGTCAAGGTCAAGGGCAGATGGCATCCACAGTATTGGCTGTGCCCTTAGTGCGGAAGCCCCAGCCGGTGCATGAGCCTGTCGAAACCCTGGATCACGATGGGCTTTATCACCGGCCCCAACCTGGCCGCAGTTACGTTCGTCACCACCGCCTGCGTGTTGCGCAAATCTACGGACCGGCAGCCGCATACTGGTGTTCATGCGGCCTCTCGCCGCACCCCGGCCAGACAGGAGGAAATGCATGGAAACCCTGAAGAAAATCCTACGCAACCAGTACTTCCCGGCGGCCGCGGTGCTGACGGCAGTGTTGCTGTTCTGGGTGATTGCCATGTTCGGCGGGCTCTCGCTGCTGAACAACAACCAGCCGCCCATGGCCACCCTGACCTGGATGCTGTTCGTCTACGCCGCGGCTGTCCTGACGCCGCTGGCAGGCGTCCTGGCCGGCATGGACCTGGTCCGCCGCTGGCGCCGCAACCGCATGTACGCGTTGGTTGAGTTGGAGCAGCCCGCCGAGCCTGAAGCCCCGAAGCAGTCCGCCCCCAAACAGCCCGCGCAGCACCGCCCGGTCACTCAGCAGCAGCCTGTGAAACGCCATCCGGTGCAGCAGCAGCCCGGCAAGAAGCAGCCGGCTCAAACGAAGCAGCGAAAAAAAGCGGCGTAGCCGCTACTGCAGCGCCAGCTCCACCCGGTTCCGGCCGGCCGCCTTGGCAGCATAAAGTGCCGCGTCCGCTTCGCCCAGGAGGGTGGCGGCATCGGCCCGGTGCTCGGCGGTGAACGCGGAAATCCCGGCGCTTAGCGTCAGCTGCCCCAGCGGGTCCCCGGAGTGGACAATCTCCAGCTCGCGCACGCTGTCCAGTGCCCGCTCCATAAAGGCCTTGGCGCTCAGCTGCGACTGGTTCGGCAGCACCAGCAGGAACTCCTCGCCGCCGTACCGGTACACGCCGTCGCTCCTCCGGGCCGCACCCACCAGCGCCTTCGCCACGGCCCGCAGCGCGAGATCGCCCGCCTGGTGCCCGTAGATGTCGTTGTAGCTCTTGAAGTTGTCCACGTCGCACATGGCCACGCAGTACCCCTCCGTGTACCGCTGGCTGCGCGCATGCAGTTGCCCGAGATCCTCGGAGAGCTTGAGCCGGTTGTGCAGGCCGGTGAGCGGATCGGTCCGCGCCTGCTGCGAAAGCACTTTCCGGTAATGCGCCAGGTCCGCATGCAGCGTAGTCACCCGGAGTGCCACAAGGAGACGCGCATGCAGGACGAACGGGTCCAGCGGCTTCGTGACGTAGTCGTCTGCCCCGGCTTCGAGTCCGGCGAGCACATCGTCCCGGGATCCCTGCGATGTCAGAAGCACGATATACGTGTACAGGTCAGCCTCGCGCGCCCGGATGGCCCGGCACAACGCCAGCCCGTCCATGCCGGGCATCATCCAGTCCGTGACCACAACATCGGGCTGGTGTTCCAGGTACAGGGCCCACGCCTCGTCACCGTCCGCCGCCGTCAGGCAGTCATGCCCGGAGCGTTCGACGGCGGCGCGTGCCACCAGGAGCGAGCCCGGATCGTCATCTGCCACCAGGACTTTCACTGTGCCACCTCCAGCGCTAAGTTGAGTTCAAAGTCCACCCGCACGAGCTCACCTTCCAGCCGGGAGACCAGCTGCGGGCCGCCGTCGAGCTTGCCGCTGCGTCCCATCGCCTCCAGTTCCCCGCACAGTCTGGCGACGGCGGTGGCGCCGATGTTGGCCGCCGCACCCTTCAGTGCGTGCGCCGCCTGCGCCAGGGCCGGCCCGCCGCCGTCGGTCACCGCTTCGTGCAACGCCGCGAGACGTGCGGGAACGTCCTTCCGGAATGCTTCCGTCGTGGCGGGAAGCAAGCCCAGGCCGTCCTCCGGGCCGAGGCCGCGCAACATGGCGAGCCGCTCCGCGTCAAGGGCCGGCGCACCTCCACCGGTGACGGCCAGCAGCTGAGGTGCCTCCAACTGGGGAGCGTCCTCCAGCCGACTAGCCTCCGGCTCTTGCGGCGTAGAGAGCGGCGCTTGCTCGGGGACCCAGCGGGCGAGGGCTGCTTCAAGCTCGGCAGCGTCCACCGGCTTGGAGAGGTAATCGTCCATGCCTGCCGCGAGGCAGCGTTCCCGGTCTCCGTCCAGGGCGCCGGCGGTCATGGCGATGATGGGGAGATGGCTGGCCCCGTCGCGCCGCCGGATGACGCGGGTAGCCTCGAACCCGTCCATCACCGGCATGTGGCAGTCCATCAGGACGGCGGCGTACCGCGTACTGGCGGTGGCGGCTACGGCCTCTGCTCCATCGGCAACTACATCCACGGCGTAACCAAACTTGGCCACCGTGGCGCGGGCCACGAGCTGGTTCACTTCGTTGTCCTCCACCACAAGGATGCGGCCCCGTGACGGCGCAGGGGGCCTCCCTCGAAGGGACAGCCCAGCGGAGGAGTGGGCGAGCGGCTCAGACGACAACTCAGCAGTCAGGTCCGCGTCGGAAGGCCGGCCGGACGCGGAAAGCGCCGGGGCGTGGTGTTCACTCGTGGACATCAGCCGGACCAGGCGGTTGTAGAACTCAGAGCTGCGGACCGGTTTCATGAGCCATTCGCGGACTCCGGCGTCGGCGATTTCGGCGGCGTTGACCTGCATGGTGGACGTGAGCATGATCAGCTCGATGTCCGCCAGTGCGCCGTCGGCCTTGAGTTCGCGGGCCAGCTCCAGTCCGTCGGTATCGGGCATGCAGAGGTCCAGTACGGCGAGGTGGAAAGGAATGCCGTCCGCTGCGGCTTCGTGGGCGCGGGCCAATGCGGCCCGGGCATCCGGGACCGCCTCCGGCTGCAACTTCCAGCCGCGCAGTTGGGATTCCAGCACCAGGCGGTTGGTGGCGTTGTCGTCCACCACCAGGACACGCAGCCCGGTGAGGAAACCGGCCGCCGGTACGGGATGCGTTGACGGCGGGGCCACGGGCACAGGGATGCGGAACCAGAACGTGCTGCCCTGGCCCGGAGAGCTGTCCAGCCCGATCTCGCCGTCCATGGCATCGGTGAGCCGGCTGCAGATGGCCAGACCCAGGCCGGTGCCGCCGTAGCGCCGGGTTGTGGAAGCATCGGCCTGGGAGAAGGATTCGAACAGCCGCGCGTGGTGCGCGGGGTCGATGCCGATGCCGGTATCGCTGACTTCGAAGCAGACCATGGCGGTGGCTCCTGGTTTCGCGTCCGGCGTCTCGGTGGTCACACGGATGGAAACTTCCCCGGCCGCCGTGAACTTCACGGCGTTGGAGGCGAGGTTCAGCAGGATCTGGCGGATCCGGCCGGAATCACCGTGCAGCCTGGCCGGAACGTCCGGTTCGCAGTAGGCGATCAGCTCCAGGTTCTTGGCCTGCGCGGGCTCGGTCAGCAAGCCCGCCACTTCCTCCACCATGACGCGGGGATCGAAGGCGCGGATATCCAGGTCAACCTTCCCGGCTTCGAGTTTGGAGAAATCCAGGATGTCGTTGATGAGGGACAGCAGCGCCTCACCGGCGCCCTTGATGCCCTGGGCGTACTGCTTTTGAGTTTGGTCCAGCGGTGTCTCCAGCAAAAGTGCCGTCAGCCCCACCACGCCGTTCATGGGCGTGCGGATCTCGTGGCTCATCGTCGCCAGGAACTCGGACTTGAGACGGGTGGATTCCAGTGCAGCCTCGCGGGCCGCCTCGAGTTCCTTCTCGGCTGCCCTGCGTACAGTCATATCCTGGGCTATGCTCGCGACACCGCGCACACGTTGACCATCGCGGATGGGGGAGGCGGTTATCGCTACCGGGACCCTGGTGCCGTCCTTGCGGACATGCTCGCTTTCGAAGGTCTGGGCTTCGCCACCTGCGGCGACGGAGGCGAGGACTTCCGCCACCCGCCCGCGGCGTTCCGGCGGCAGCAGAAAGCCGGCATGCCGCCCTATCACCTCAGCCGATGTGTAGCCGTAGACCTTCTCAGCACCCGGGTTCCAACTGGAGATCACACCGTCAGGGGTGGTGCCCATAATGGCGTTGGCAGATGAATTCACAATCGCGCCGAGTCCCTCGAGCTCCGCCGTCCGGGCAGCAACCTCCTGCTCCAGCCCGGTGGTAAGGGTGAGGTTTTCGATGATGATCAGCACCTGGCGGACCAGGATGAGGGCCACCGTGACCCTGGCCACCACCAATAGGAAGGCACTCATCTCGTGCACGTGCGGGGCTGCGACTACCACCACTGCCACCAGGATCGGCGCGTAGGGGAGCAGTTCAAGGGCCAGCGCAAACGCCTTGCGGTCCTGCCGGGGTTTCTCCGCATAGGGGAGCAGCGGTGCCAGCGCAATCAGGAGGAAGGCGCCGATCCAGCCAAGGGCGAGGGGCGATCCCGTGACGCCCGTGACGCCGTCGAACGTCAGCTTCACATAGGTGCTGTCGGTGATGGTGAGCAACAGCAGGCCGCCGCCGAAACACATCCACGGCAGCCGTTCGCCGGGCTGCCGGCGCATCCCCAGGGCAAGCACCAGGGACGTGATGACCATGTCCATCACGGGGTAGCCCATGGACGTGAGCCGGGTCAGGAGGTCACCTTCCGCGCTGAACGCCGGGCCCAGCGCCGTGTACCAGCTGACCACCAGGACTGAGCCGGCGATCACCGCGGCGTCCAGCACCGTCCGTGCCAGTCCCGCGCGGGTGGTGCCGCCTGGGCGCCTGAAGCTGAAAAGCGCGAGGGCAGCCGGCACCGAATGCGCGAGGAACAGGGCATCGGCCAAGGAGGGGAACGGGTACACGTGGTCGTTGGTGAGGCCTAGGTAGGTCCACACCGCCATACCGGCCGCCCATACGTAAGCGGCCACCGACATCAGGGTCCAGGCCCGGGCGTTCACCCCACCGCGCCAGGCGGCGCTGGCGCAGCTTCGGCCTGCCAGCACGGCGGCAATGAGGATGGCGAAGTCACCCGCCACCACGGCCGTGGTCGTGCCGCTGTTGGCGGCAAAATACAGTCCAAGAACACCCAGCACAACAGCACCAAGCGCGATCAGCCAACCCAGCCTGGCCGTGCTCCTACTGATGGCGGGACGTTTTTCCAGAAGACCGGTGTGAGACACGCGGATCCCTCCCCATAGGTGCGCCCGTCACCCACGAAAAAGCGAGACCTGGGCCCGCCCGAGACCTGGGCAGAGACGCATCCCTATGATATCCCTCACAAGTCAAGAAGGACCGTACTTCGCGTCCACATGAACTACCTCCCGGCCCGCGCGCTGCAGCAGGCTTGCCGCCACCCCGGAGCGGTATCCGGTGGCGCAGTGCACCCACACCGTGCCCGCCGGAATCTCGGCCATCCGCGGCAGCAGCTCATGCAGCGGGATGTTCACCGCCCCGGCGAGGTGGCCGGCGTCGTACTCATCCGTCCGGCGAACGTCCAGCACCACGTCCGCGGGCCCGCGCCCGTGCAGCATTTCGGTCCAGTCCACACGCGGATAATGCACGACGGCGGTGCCCGGGGCGAGTTCCGACGGGTCCGTTCCGAGGGCGGCATCGGGGGAGTCAATGCCGATGCGGGTCAGGTCCCGGATGGCCTTTTCGACGTCCTCCACTGGTCCCACCAGCGTCAGCCCTTGGTTCCAGGGCAGGACCCAGCCCAGGTATGCGGTGAAGCTGGAGCCGCGGCCGTACTCGAAACTCACCGAGCCCTGCAGATGGCTGCTGGCGAAGGCCACGCGGTGGCGCAGGTCCACCACCCATTCGCCGTCGGCAAGCCGGCGGCTGAGCTCCACCGGATCTACGGATTCCGGTACGGTGAGGTCCGCCGGCCCCGGTCCCGTCCGGTTCGCGGGGGCCATATGCGCGTAGTAGGACGGGTAGGCGGTCAGGTTGTTGATGAGCTCCCGCACAAAGTGGTCCTCATCGGCGTCCGTAAACGCGTGGTTGGCCTCCTGCTGTTCGGCAATCGTGGAGGCGTGGACGCTCGACGCCGGCCCGGTCGAACAGAACGAGCCGAACCCGTGCGTGGGGTACAAAGCGGCGTCCGGCTTGGCCTCGGCGGCCAGACGGCGGACCGAGGAGTACTGGGCGTGGGTGAGCCGTTCCGTGTCCTCGCCGCTGACCAGATCGGTGCGCCCCACCGACCCGTACAGCAAGCTGCCGCCCGAGAACACGGCCTGCTGCTCGCCGTCGCTGACCACATAGCTGAGGTGGTGGTGGGTGTGGCCGGGAGTGGCCAGGGCCTTCACGGTGAGCCGTCCCACCTGGGCCGTGCCGCCGTCGGCTATTGGTGTGCGTTCAAACCCGACGTCGTCGTTTGCGCTGACCAGATACTCGGCACCGTGCGCCCGGGCCAGGATGAGCCCGCCAGTGAGGTAGTCGTTGTGCAGGTGGGTTTCGGCAACGTGGGTGATCCGGACGTTGGCGTCCGCGGCCGCGGCCTCCACCCGGTCCGTGTCCCGCTGCGGGTCGATGACCAGGGCCACCTCGCCGTCGTGGACCAGGTAGCTGCGGTCCCCGAGCGGCCGTGTTTCGATGACAACGACGTCCATAGGTTCATTGTCCTCCCGCAGGCGCATAACATGCTCCGGTCAGCCGGTCTTTGGCCGCCGCGCCGCCAAGGCTGCCAGGGCGTCCTCCGCCTGCCGTCCGGCCAGCTCCAGCCGATGGCCGGACTCAGGCAGCGAGAAAAGGTATCCCTGCAACGAGTCGCAATCCAGCGCGGTGAGGTAATCTGCCTGCACGGCCGTTTCAACGCCTTCGGCGGTGACGGTCAGGCCCAGGCTGTGCGCCATGTTGATCATGGAGCTGAGGATAGGCAGCCGTTCTTGTCCCGTCCGCACCATGGACACAAACGTGCGGTCGATTTTTACGGTGTCCACCGGCAGGTCCTGCAGCCGGCCCAGCGACGAATAGCCCGTGCCGAAGTCATCCAGGGCCACCCGGACGCCGGCCTCGCGCAGGCTGCTGAGTTGCCGGATCAGGCCGCAGTCAGGGTCGAAAAACACGCTCTCGGTGACTTCCAGGACCAGCTGGTACGCGCCCACGCCACAGGCCGCTGCCAGGCGGAGGACGCCGTCGGCAAAATTCGGTTCCTGCAGCTGCATGCCGGACACATTCACCGCGAGGGACCGCGACGGATCTGCACGCAGCCACGGCGCCAGCTGCACCAGGCTGAGCCCCATGACTTCGTTGCCGATTTCGCCGATCAGGCCGCACCGCTCCGCCATCGGGATAAAGTCCGACGGCGGGATGCGCCCGCCGTCGTGGTCCCACCGTGCCAGGGCCTCGAACTGGACGGCGAGCCCGATCCGCGGCGAGACAATCGGCTGGAATGCCACCGAGATCTCACCGCGCGTCACCGCGAGCTGGAGTGCTGCTTCCATCACCGTGCGCTGCACCAGGGCAGTCATCATCTCCGGATGGAAGCGCAGGAAACGGTTCTTACCGGCTGCCTTGGCCGCGTACATGGCGATATCCGCCTCACGAAGCAATTCGGAGGCGACCATTGCCTCCTTGCCAATGGAGGCGAGCCCCAGGCTGAGGCTCGGCCGCATCAACGTGCCGTTAATGGTTACGGGGACGTGCAGGCAGCGGACGATGCAGGCGGCAATGGCATCGGCGTCGGGGCAGGCCGTCAGCAGCACCACAAACTCGTCGCCGCCGAGGCGGGCCACCACGTCCGCGGTGGGGACGCAGCCGCGGAGCCGGCGTCCCACTTCCACCAACATGTCATCGCCTGCCTGATGGCCAAGGATGTCGTTGACTTCCTTGAAATCGTCCAGGTCGATAAGCAGGACATCCACGGTCTTGAAGCGTGGTTCGGTGAGGGCCTCCGTGAGGGACTGGTTGAACACCGCCCGGTTTGCCAGCCCGGTGAGCGGATCCTGGAAAGCCAGGGTCCGCAGCTGTTCCGCCTGAGCCGCCAGGTCAATCAGGGCCTGCTCGGCTTGCTCCTGCGCCAGCCTGCGCGGCGTGACATCCCTGAAGCTCCACACTCGGCCCGCGATCCTCTCGCCCACCCGTTGCGGGCGCGAATACCGTTCCAAGGTCCGGCCGTCCCTGAAGTCCAGCACATCATGGCTTTCGGCCCCCGGGTTCTCCGCAACCTCTGCGAGCCGGGCCATAAACGCCTCCGGCTTCGCAACCTGCGAGATGATCAGCCGCATGATCGGTTCATCAGTGTCGCCATCGAGTAACTCGGGCGGAATGGCCCACATTTTCAGGAACTGGTCATTGAACCCGGTAACACTGCCGTCGGCGTTGATCACCAGGATGCCGTCCGCCGTGGATTCGAGCGTGGCCGTCAGCAGCGACATGGCCTCGCGGAGGTCGGCGTCAGCTCCTTTGCGGTGTTCCGTGCTCCGGACTGAGACCAGCAAAACCTGGGATCCGCCGTTGTCCAGCAGTGCGCCTGCCACCTCGGCGGCGAACTCTGTACCGTCCCGGTGCAGTCCGTAGACTTCCCGCGGCAGCGGCGCTTCATCCGGCTGCGCCTGCAGGTGCTCCTGAAGCAGCCGTGTTTCATTCCGGAACCCGTCCGACAGGAGCAGCCCGTGGTCGCTGCCGATCAGCTGATGGCGCGTGTAGCCAAACAGCTTGCTGGCCGCCGCGTTGGCCATTTTGATGGTTCCGTCCGCGTTGACCGTTATGAGTGCGTCCGGGCTGGCATCAAGAAGCGCTCCGAAGTTTTGCGCGCCCACATCTTCGTCCCGCCGCCTGGAACCCCCCATGCGCTACCACCCCCACGCACATCATAAAGGGCGGGTTGTGATCCCGGTACAAAAAATGCGTGACTTTTGAGTGGCCCTTGGGAATGGAGGCCCGGGAATTCAGGCTTCTGCTGGGCCGCGGCGGTGGAAACGGGCTAAGAGTTACGCATTCCCGTCAGGCCAGGCGCGGAAACAAGACCCGCAGCGGCAGCGGCGTTGGTGCCCAGGCCGCGGACCACCCAGCCCTCCGCCTGCCAAGCCACAACGTCCAGTACGTTTCGCGCATCCAGGACCACCCGGCGTCGTACCAAAGCGCCCGCAACGGCAGGGCTCAGGCGCTGGTACTCGTCCCACTCGGTGAGCAAGAGGACCAGCTCCGCACCTTCCAAAGCCCGGGTTGCGGAGGCTTCGAACCGCAGTTGCGGATACCGCAGCCACGCGTGGTTCACGGCTTTCGGATCGGTCACCGTGACCTGCGCGCCGGCGGCTGCCAGTTGGGCCGCGACGTCCAGGGCGGGGGAGTCGCGGATGTCATCGGTCTCTGGCTTGAAGGAGGCGCCGAGGATGGTAACGGCGCGTCCGGGGAGCCCGCCGCCGCACAGCTCCGCGGCAAGCGACACGGTCCGGGTCCGCTGACGGACGTTGATGGCATCCACCACGCCCATCCAGTCGTTGACCGGGTCCACGCCCAGCGCGGCGGCCTGGCTGCGGAGGCTGCGGATGTCCTTGGGCAGGCACCCGCCGCCGAAGCCCAGCCCGGCATGCATGTAGCGGTTGCCGATCCTCGGGTCCATGCCCATAGCCTCGCTGAGTTCGGCCACGTCCGCGCCGGACGCGTCGCACAGTTCGGCGATGGCGTTGATGAAGCTGACCTTCGTGGCCAGGAAGGCGTTGGCGGCCGACTTGATCAGCTCCGCGGTGGCAAAGTTGCACACCAGTCGCGGAATGCCGGCGTTCAGCAGCGGCTCATATACGGCATCCAGCGCAGCCGTCACCCCACGCGGCGCCCCCGTCCTGGGGTTGAACGCCGCGCTGCGTCCGCCCGCCACGCCGTAGACCAGCCGGTCCGGCACCAGCGAGTCCTTCACCGCGGTGCCTTGGCGCAGGAACTCCGGGTTCCAGCCCAGCTGCACGTCCGGCCGCCCTGCAAGGACGCCCTGGAGCATGTCCACCGTGCCCACGGGCACCGTTGATTTACCGACGACGACGGCGCCCCTCGCCAGGTGGGGGAGCAGCGCCTCGGTGGCTGAAACGAGAAAGGTGAGGTCGGCGCCGTCGGACGTTTTGGACTGCGGTGTCCCGACGCACAGGAAGTGGACCTGGGCGCCGGCGGCAGCGGCGACGTCGGTGGAGAACGTGAGGCGGCCGGTGCTGCGTCCGTCACGGAGCAGTTCGTCCAGGCCGGGTTCGAAGAAGGGGGCCAGGCCGCGCCCCAGCTGGTCCACTTTGGTGGCGTCCACGTCGATGCCCACCACGGTGTGGCCCATGGATGCGAGCGTGGCGGCGTGCACTGCGCCGAGGTAGCCGCAGCCGATCACTGATATTTTCACAGGGACGCTACACTTCCGGAGATAGAGGACACAGACAGTACTTCGCGGTATTGCTCCTCAAGCTGGGCACACAGCACCGGCCAAGTCCGTGCCTGGACCGAGGCGTGCGCTGCCGTGGCGAACGCGCGGCGCTTGGCGTCGTCGCCCATCAGGTCCATCACCCGGGCTCGGAAGCCGGCCAGGTCGCCGGGCCGGTACAGCCAGCCCGTGCGGGAGTTTTCCACCAGGTCCAGGGGCCCGCCGCGCCCGGTGGCCACCACCGGTACCCCCGATGCCATTGCCTCCTGGATGGTCTGGCAGAACGTCTCGAACTCGCCGGGATGGACAAAAAGGTCGAAGGACGCCAGCGCCCTCGCCAGCTCCTCACCGCCGAGGAACCCCGTGAACACGGCGTCCGGCAGGGCTTCCTGTAACGCGGACTGCTGGGGTCCGTCGCCCACAATCACCAGCCTGGTATTCGGGACGTTGGCGAGCGCGGCGAGGTCCTCCACCTGTTTTTCGACAGCCAGCCGGCCCACGTAGCCGATGATCCGCTCACCGCCGGGGGCAACCGTTGCCCGCCACCCGGCGTCGCGCTTTTCCGGCGAAAACCGCGCGGTATCCACACCGCGCCGCCACATGCCTACCCGCGGAATCCCGCGGCCGCGCAACTGGTTCAGCGCGAAAGTGGACGGCACCAGGGTCCGGGTGGCCAGCAGGTGGATGTTTTCCACCCGGTTCCACGCCCAGTTCTCCAGGTACGGCACACCATACCGGGCGGCGTAGCTGGGAACCTCGGTCTGGTAGATGGCTATGGTGGGGATCCCCAAATGATGCGCGGCCTGCACTGCACGCCACCCGAGGATGAACGGCGATGCGAGGTGGACGACGTCGGGTGCGTAGTCGGCAAGGATTCGCTTGACCCGGTACACACCGCCCATCGCCACTCGCACGTTGGTGTAGCCGGCCAGCGGGACGGCAGGAACCCGGTGTACCGTTGCGCCGTGAACCACCTCTGCGGGTCCCGGGAACTCGGCGACCGCATGGGTGGAAGGGGCGATGACCAGGACCTCGTGACCCTGATCCTTCAGGTGTTCAAGCACCCTCAGGATGGAGTGGGTCACCCCGTTCATCAGCGGCAGGAATGACTCGGCAACAATTGCGATCCTCACCCCTCCACGGTGGGCGCGCCGCCTGACGGGGCGGGGTCACGCGGGTTGAGCGGAGGGAAAGGTTGGGTTAACAGATCAGCCCTCGAGGTCCTTCGTGGCTCCGGCCGCGGCTGCAGCAGCGGTGGCGTTCGCCTGCGCAGTCAGCTCCGTCCGGCGGGCGTTGGCCGTTCGCACCCGCCCAAGAGTCCAGAGCGCGGGCTGTTTGATTATGTGCCGAGGATCTCGCGGGCAACCCGCTGGGCTTCGATCTCCTCAGGGGCAACGGTGGTTCCGCGGAGGAAGCCCGCAGTGGCCATGAGTTGCCGCAGCTCCGCTTCAGTGCGGGGCGTGGTCACCCCGTGGTGCGCCATGGCGTGGCAGTTGGCGCACAGCGGAACCAGGTCCGTGAGCGGGTCCAGCAGATAGCCGATGCCAAGCTGGGACGCCGGCACCACATGGTGGACATCGATGAAGTCCTTGCCGAGCTTCCCGTACGCCAATTCGAAGGAGAACCCGCAGGCCGCACAGTTGGTGCCGCGGTGCGCGATGCAGGCCCGCCGCGCCACGGGGTCGTGCTCGTAGCGGTTGGCGCTGACGCGCACGACGGCGGTCTCCGGGTACGTGCCGGGCACAGGCTGGGTGGGGTCCGGTCCTTGCGTTGGCCCGTGTGTGGCCCAAACGCTGCGGATGACCGCCGCATCGCCAGGTCCGAGCGCCATGCATTCGGTTTCGGCGCTGTCCCACGCGACGCCAGGCACCGCTTCGTCGAGGACCGCGGCTGGCACGTGGTCGCCCAGCGGCAGGAGCGCATCGAACGCCACCTGCACGGTGCATTCAGGCTGATCCGGGGTGGGCTCGGACTCCGACAGGACAACGCCATGGCCGATCAAACCGGGACCGTGGGCTCCCATCAGGACCAGCCACACGCCGGTGCCGGCGGCAACGCTTCGGCCCACGCTCCAGGGCTCCAGTTGCAGCCCTGTCGCGGCGACCTGTTCGATAACGGCTGCGTAATTCCAGCGGTTCCGGCCGGCCGGGTCCCAGCCCAGGATGATGTCGCTCATGGGGCCATTGTTGCAGGCCCAAAGGCCTGTGGCGCCTTGGCGCGGACAGCCACCTTGCGGCCCTGACTTCCACGTGCGAACCGGCAGCTAATACCCGCAAAACCGAATTTTGACGTTAGTAAAGCCGGTTCGCGTCAGCGGGTGGGCCTCGTTTCCGGACCTCCACGCCCGCTAACCGCGTACCGTCGGGGCCCCGCGTCGCCGTCGGCGGGTTGGGTGGGCGCAAAGAAGCCGGTGCAGCTGTTCGCGGAACGCGGCAACTGCACCGGCAGTAGGACGAAAATTCAGAACTTATGGATCATTTCTCATTCGCGGCTCCTGTATCCCGGCCTGTCATTTCCGGGCTATTTCCTCTCGCTGGACATGTTCCGTGAGAACAGCCAGCCAGCAGCAACCATCACTGCGCCCAGCACCAAGTGGGTCCAGTTGTCAGCCATGTTGAGCGACAGGAAATTGGCCGCAGAACCCACACCGACACTGAGACCGAAAATGGCGAGGACGATGTACAGCGCGCCTGCCCCGATGAGGAAGTTCCGTGCGCCATGTTCGGTCCGGGCCATCGCCCAGCCCGTGGCACCAATGGCCAACTGCACGATATTGAGCAGCATGGACACCTGGAACAGGCCAAGGAACATCGCATGGGAATCAGGTCCCAGGAACATCAATTCGCTGTACTGAGTGGTGACGCCGGGGATAAATCCCAGGACACCCACCAACAACAAGACGATACCTGCTCCCATGCCGGCGTTCTGGACGTCTGCGCGCCCAAAATGAACGCCGTGTGCATGTGGGGATGCGGTAGTCATTTTTCTGCCTCCAACCGTGATTGCGGACATTCCAATTTTACGGCGGTCCTGTGAAAAAAGCGCCGGATCAAGCCCGGACAGACTGGACTCCCGATGACGGCGCCATCACCGGCGGGTGCCTTACCACCGTCGTCGTCCGCTGCTGCGCCGGGGACTCCGCCGGGAACTCTGGCTGCTGGAACTCCGCCTACCTCGTCGCCGGGAACGCCCGCGGGCCGGCCCCTGAACCGCGCGACGTGGCGCCGCGGGACGCATGGGCTGCGCGCACCTCAGCACCGGACGCGGGTTCATGATCAGCACCGCGGACTACGAACTCTGGTGAGGCACGTCCCGCAGGGAGAATGAGCCTGTCGAAGCCCGGTCCGACGGCCCGGCCGTGACACCATGGGACACGATGAAACTGCGCGCTGATCAGACCGGAGACCGTGGCCTTCCCATGCCCTTGTGGCTGCAGGGAGGCCTCGAAACGGCGCAGGCCGCCATCATCTCCGCGCTCCTGGCGGTGGTACCCATTGTGGCCGTCTGGGCCACAGCCGGGTTCCAGAACACCGCGTTTGATGCCCTGGCCCGCCTCGCCGGCCAGGGCTGGCTGCTGATTCACGGGGTGCCGCTGCAGCTCACCGTTGTCTCCGGTGAGGCTGGCGCGGCCGGCGGTTCAGGCTCCGGCCTGCTGACCCTGGTGCCCCTCGGCCTGACCTTGATTCCATTCCTGCTCGCCTGGCGCGCGGGGCGACGCCTTGCCCGGGCCTCCTATACGGACCAGCTGTGGCAGGCGCTGCTCGGGTCCTGGCTGGTCTACTCGGCGTTCGGCGCGGCCACCGGCTTTGTATGCCGCACCGCCGACGTCGTCATCAACATCTGGTTCGCCATGCTCATCCCGCTGATCCCGTTCGCCCTCGGCATGGTGATCGGCGCCCGACGTGAGGCAGGCTCATGGAGCCGGCTGATCGGCGTCGACGCCGTGGACTGGATCTCGCGCACCAGTCAGCATTCCCGCTGGGCCGGCTCGTATTTCGGCTCCGCGGCCAAGGCGGGCTGTGTCGCGTTACTGGCGGCGTTTGCGCTCGCAGGTGCGCTTCTGGCGGTGGACCTCTTCATCCACTGGAACCTGGTTATTGCCGTCTATGACGCGCTCGACGCCGGCGCGGTAGGGGGTGCGGCGCTCACCATCGCGCAGCTTGGGTACCTGCCCAACCTGGTGATTTTTGCGCTGGCCTGGGTCTCGGGCTCGGGTTTTGCCCTGGGCGTTGGCTCGCAGGTGGGTCCGCTGGGCACCGCCACCGGGCCGCTCCCGTCCATCCCGGTCTTCGCTGCCATCCCGTCGGGTCCGCTGGATTACGGGTTCGTGGCCCTGGCAGTGCCGGTATTGGCGGGTATCCTGGCTGGCTGGTGGTTCCTGCGCGAAGGCGAAAACCACTTTGACGAATGGCTCTCCATCAAGATTGACGCGCGCTGGTTCACGGCCACGGTGTCCACCCTAGCCCTCGGCGCGCTGGTAGGGGTTGTGTCCGGGCTGCTGGCCGCGGGGCTGGCCTGGCTGGCCCGCGGCTCTGCCGGCCTCGGCCGCCTCACCTCCATCGGACCGGACCCCTTGTGGATGGGACTCTGGATTGCCGCGGAGGTGGGCATCGGCGTCGTGATCGGTTACGCGGCCGGACCGTGGCTGGAACGCCAACAGCACGTGGATGAGGAATCTCAGCTGAGCCGCTAATCTTTCCTGGCTGCCGCTGCCGCTGCCGCTGGGGCTGGCGTTGGCTTGGGGCTGCTACGGGAGCCCGGGCAGCGAGTTTTCCAGCTGGATCCGGCATTTGGAGAGCGCCTGGTCCGTGATGGCCTGCCGCGAGCAGGTCTGAAAGTCCTGGACCTGGCGGAAGAACAGTGCCGTCGTCAGGATGACCAGCAGCAGGATCAGCGACACCACCAGTCCCGAGATGGTGCCGAACAGGACAAGTTTGGACTCCTTGAGCCTGGCCGACCGGACCAGCAGGAGGATACCCAGCACAAAGCTCGCGGCGGTCAGGATGCCGGTGAGCCAGAGGTAGCTGACGTCGAGCTGGTAGACGAAGAAGGCGCCCAGCACGGTGACAATAAAGGTCCGGAACAGGTTGCGGGTTTTGGTGAGCGAGTCCTTGGCGGCCTCGCTGAGCGGCTGTTTGGTCCGTTGCTGGCCAGCCGGTTCCGGGGTGTTGTTCATGTTTTCCAGCCTACGCGAGCGTGCCCATAAGCTAGACCCATGCGCATCGTAGTCCTCGTTTCCGGTACCGGGTCCAATCTCCAGTCAGTCATCGACGCCGTTAAGGCAGGGGAGCTGGACGTGGAAATCGCGGCGGTGGGTGCCGACCGGGAGGGGACCTACGGCGTTGAACGCTCCTCGGAAGCCGGGCTGGAGACATTTGTGGTCAACTTCAACTCCTTCCCCACGCGCGACGAATGGGATGCCGCGCTGACCGCCCGGGTGGCATCCTACGCCCCGGACGTGGTGGTCTCCTCCGGCTTCATGCGCATCGTCAGCGCCGACTTCATCGCAGCTTTCGAGGGCAAGTACCTCAACACCCACCCGGCCCTGCTGCCCGCCTTCCCCGGCGCCCACGGCGTCCGCGATGCCATGGCCTACGGTGTCAAGGTCACCGGCTGCACGGTGCACTGGGCCGACGCCGGGGTGGATACCGGGCCCATCATCGCCCAGGAAGCCGTGGCGATTGAACCGGGAGACACCGAAGAATCCCTGCACGAACGCATCAAGGTCGTGGAGCGCCGCCTTCTGGTCAACACGCTGGCTGCCCTGGCGGCCGCCTGATTTTCGGGCGACTACGGGGGCTACTCGAGGCGGCGCTGCTTGGTCTCAGGGGAGAAGAACGCCATCCACAGGACAGCCACCAGCACCAGCCCGCCGGCCAGGGCGAAGGACGTGGCCAGACCTAGCTCGGGCCAGAAGTAGTTCGCGAAAATGAGCGGCCCAAAACCTGCCCCCAGCCGCGAAAACGTCGATGCCCAGCCGAAACCAGTGCCGCGGAGCTCGGTCGGATAGAGCTCTGACACATAGGCGTAGAGCACCGGAATCGCTATCTGCACCACAAAGCCGAACACCAGCAGCCAGAACACCGCCGCCGTCGGGATGTCCACCACAATCGCCACGATCACCAGGGTCAGCGCGGACAGCGGGCCCGTGATGGCAAGGATCCATTTGCGGCCCACACGCTCCACCAGCAGCGCGGCAACAACAACACCCAAAAGTCCAACCGCCGCCATGGACGCCGTGGTCACAAATGCCTTGTATTCGGCGAAGCCCGCACCGATCAGGATCCGCGGCATCCATGTCAGGGACAGGTAGTAGACCAGCAGGATGCTGAAGAACAAAGCCCACGCCGCGGTGGTGATCTTCCAGCTGAACTGCCACACCAGCCGCAGCTGGTGCCAGGCGCTGCCCGCGGAGAGCCGCGGGACTTCCTGGGCGTCGGGAAGGCTGTAGGCGCGCGGTTCGGCACCGGTTGCGGCCACGAGGGCGTCGATGACCTTGGCCGCTTCGTCGCGGCGGCCCTTGCGGATGAGAAACAGCGGAGACTCCGGAACGCTGCGCCTGACCCAGAACACGAGAAGAGCAGGCAGCACCATCACCAGCATGGTCAGCCGCCAGTCGCCGAACACGGCCACGAGCCCGGCTGAGACAAAGCCGGCAAGGGCCGCGCCCACCGGCCACCAGCCGTCCATCGCGGTGAGGACTTTCCCGCGCTGCTTGCGTGGTGTGAACTCTCCCACCAGCGCGTAGTCCACCGGTATGCAGCCGCCCAGACCGAAGCCGGCCATAAATCGGAACACGCAGAACCAGATGAAATCGGGGGAGAACGCGCCCAGCACGGTGAAGAGCGAGAAGATCAGCAGCGTGGCCGTAAACGCCTTCTTCCGCCCGATCGTGTCCGCGATGGTGCCCCACACAAACGCGCCCACGGCCATGCCGATCAGGTTGGACGTACCCACCCAGGCCACTTCGCCGGGGGCCAGGGCCCAGTGCGTCGAGAGCAGCGGAATCAGGATGCCGTTGAGCGTCACGTCCCACGCATCGAACATAAAGCCGAGGCCGCCGATCACGAAGATCCTGCCCTGGACTTTCCAACGCCAGGGCAGTTCCTGGACCACCTGTTCGCCGCTGGGCACAGTGGTGTAAGTATTCATCGCAGCCTCCTGTGAAAACTCTAACCGTGCCCACTGACGTCCACACTGCCGCCGCAAGCGGGGCAACCTGCGCAACACGATAAACTGGGCCTATCCCCACCAACCGCGGCACTGTTCCGCGAGATCAGACGGAGACTTTTTGTGAGCGTCACGCAGCCTGACCGTGTATCCATCGACCGTGTTCCCATCCGCCGGGCGCTGATCTCGGTTTACGACAAGACCGGTCTGGAGGAGCTCGCGAAGGGCCTGCACGCGGCCGGCGTGAAGATCGTTTCCACCGGTTCCACGGCCAAGAAGATCGCCGCGGCCGGCATCCCGGTCCAGGAGGTCGAAGAAGTCACCGGGTCCCCCGAAATGCTGGATGGCCGCGTCAAGACCCTGCACCCGCGCGTCCACGGCGGCATCCTGGCCGACCGCCGCGTCCCGGCCCACATGGACACGTTGACCAAAATGGAGATCGAAACCTTCGACCTGGTGGTGGTGAACCTCTACCCGTTCGTTGAGACCGTGAAGTCCGGCGCCCCGCAGGACGATGTCGTTGAGCAGATCGACATCGGCGGCCCCGCGATGGTGCGATCGGCAGCCAAGAACCACGCCGCCGTCGCCATTGTTGTTGACCCCACGTTCTACGGATCCGTGGTCATCGCCGCCGCTGAGGGCGGCTTTGACCTGAAGACCCGACGCCGGCTGGCCGCCAAGGCGTTTGCCCACACCGCCTCCTACGACAACGCCGTTGCCACCTGGACTGCCAGCCAGTTCCTGGATGAAGACGGCGACGGCATTATCGACTGGCCTGCCTACGCGGGCCTGTCGCTGGAGCGATCCGAGGTCCTCCGCTACGGGGAAAACCCGCACCAGCAGGCTGCGCTGTATGTGGACAAGGCAGCCCCGGCCGGCATCGCACAGGCCGATCAGCTGCACGGCAAGGCCATGAGCTACAACAACTTTGTGGACGCCGACGCCGCCCTCCGCGCCGCGTTCGACTTCGCCGAGCCCGCCGTCGCCATCATCAAGCACGCCAACCCGTGCGGTGTCGCCGTTGGTTCCACGGGTGCTGCAGACCCGATCGCTGATGCCCACGCCAAGGCCCACGCCTGCGACCCCGTTTCGGCCTTTGGCGGTGTCATCGCTGCCAACCGGACGGTCACCGCCGCCATGGCACAGACCGTTGCCGGCATCTTCACCGAGGTTGTCATTGCCCCGGACTTCGAGCCCGAGGCCGTTGAGATCCTCGCCAAGAAGAAGAACATCCGCCTGCTGGCCCTGCCCGAAGGCTACGGCCGCTACCCGGCAGAAATGCGCCAGGTTTCCGGCGGCGTCCTGGTACAGATGAGCGACAAGGTGGACGCCGACGGCGACGACCCCGCGAACTGGACCCTCGCCGCCGGCGAAGCCGCTGACGAAAAGACCCTCGCGGACCTCGCCTTCGCCTGGACCGCCTGCCGCGCCGCAAAGTCCAACGCCATTCTGCTCGCGAACCACGGTGCCGCAGTTGGCATCGGCATGGGCCAGGTCAACCGCCTGGATTCCTGCAAGTTGGCCGTGGAGCGGGCCAACACGCTGGGCGTTTCGGTGGAGTCCGACGTCGAAGGTGCTGGCGGTGCGTCAAACGCCAACGCCAGCGGCGCACCGCAGCGCGCCCTCGGTGCCGTCGCTGCTTCCGACGCATTCTTCCCGTTCGCTGACGGCCTGCAGATCCTGATCGACGCGGGAGTCCGCGCCGTGGTGCAGCCGGGGGGTTCCGTCCGGGATGAGGAAGTCGTGGCCGCAGCCAACGCGGCCGGCGTCACCATGTACTTCACGGGTGCACGCCACTTCTTCCACTAGTCCCCACCGGGTCCCTCGCCGGCGTGGGCCCACCCACCGGCTCCCGCCCACGGTTAACGTCGACGGCGCCTGTCCCCAGCAAGGGACAGGCGCCGTCGGGCTTTAATGGGCAGCTACGAAGGACGTTGTATGGGGTCCGCGCCCCGCTGCATGAGGCGCGGACCTCCTTCCGGAAGCCGGAGCTCCCGGGGCTTTGCGTCGGCCATTCGCTGTTTGGTCCAGTACTCGAGGATCTCCTCGTGCGACGCGGCAAGCTCGCTGTGGCTGACGGATTCGCCGCCTGGCGAGGTTTCCTTAGGAAGCGGCCGCACTGGCGTAGGTCTGCTGGATGACGGTGCCCCAGTATGGGCCGTACATTACGGCGGAACCGCTGTTGTATCCGTAGCTGTTGATGGAGTTCTGCAGGCCGTTAGAACCGCTGGTTTCGGGGGTGCTGCCCTGGATGAACCAGGGACCGCCGGAGGATCCGCCGGTCATATCGCAAGCTATGCCTTGCGAATTGAACTGGGGATTGCGCCTGTCGTCCGACGCGGTGCCGTAGCAGCTCTTGAGCGTCTCGCCGTTGAAGGGCGAAGCTGCGGGGTAGCCGTAGGACTTGTATGTCAGGCCGCGGGCTGCGTTGAATTCGACGCCGGATCCGGTCACGACGTCAGAGAGGTACTGGCCGTTGAGCTGGTTGACGACCGCGAAGCCGGTGTCGTATTGCATGTCGCCTGAGCCACTCCACTGGCCGGGAGCGTAAAGGGCCTTGGCGCTCCACCGGCCGTAGGGGGCGGCGCCGTCCAGGTAGGCAGGAACAAAAATGAAATTGGCAGCAAAAGTTCCGGGACCCTCGTTGAGGCAGTGGCCGGCCGTGGCGACGGTGCTCTTGTTGGCCGAAACCACGGCGTTGCCTGAACAGACGTAGTTGGTGCCGCCGAGGGTGAAGAACACCTTGCCGATGTGGTCGACGGGGTTTTCGTTGACGGCGATGGTGGTCTTGCCCTTGGCGGCCTGGACCTTGGTGTTTTTGCCCTTCTCCACCGTCGCGGCGCTGGACGTGTTGCCGCGCTCCAGTGCCTTGCCGGCCAAGACGTCACCGGGAATCGCGGCGCGCATGCGGTCTGATGTCCAGTAGTCTGCCGCACCGGTGCTGTCCACTGCAGTGCTGGTGACGGAGGCTTGCCCTTTGTCCCCGGATGGGGTCGGTGCTGCCGATGCTCCGCCGGCCGTGGTCAACGCCAGGAGCGCGGCTGCGGAAAGGCTCAGAAGGCGGGTAGCCAGAGACCTCGTACGTGTCATGGTTGTCCTGTCTAAACGGGTGGGGGAGGGCTCCAGTCAAGCCCGCCGAGTGACCTACCGAATTTATCCGGCTATGACAACTTTGTAAATAGTAGTGACGTCTCATGTATGGTCAGGCCCTGACCTGCACGAAAGCCGCAGCTTGACCACAAAAATCCCGCAGACCGCCTTTAGATCGGGCGCCGGTTCTGGCGGGGACTGACGTTCAGGACTAATTTTGAAGCACAGCAATGATTGTCCGACTGGGCTCCGGACACGTAAGAGATTTGGGGCCCTCGCCATGTTTTCCTTCCGTAGACCAGCCAAGAAGTCCGCCGCCCGTGGCCGTCACTTCTCCGCCGCCGACCCGCAGGAGGCTGCCAATGGCCTGGCAGCCCAGACTGAAGCCTTACGGCTACGAGACGTTGACCCGGTTCACACTTTCACCGCAACCTCGGAGCTTCGCCGCCGCGATCCCAAGTATGCGCAGATCTGGCCCAGTGATGTTCCCCACAGGAGGCGCTGACTGAACTGGTGCCCTGGCGGGCTACGCCCGAAACTCCTGAAAGCACCGCGCGACGGCGGATTGCCGCCGGTGTGCGCCGCGCCGTCGAGAGTTTTCCAACGCTGTAATCCGGCAGTAACGGAGCGGCGCCTACGGCTGTGGGTAGGGTCCAACAGCATGTACTCAGGTAAGTTAGGGGTGGTGAAATAGAACAAATTTCCAAGAAATCAGCCGACCTCCAGGGAGACGCCCGCGCATGTCCAAGATTATCTATACCCACACCGACGAAGCGCCGATGCTGGCTACTTATTCGTTCTTGCCGATCATCGAGGCGTTTGCTTCGACCGCAGGTGTGGAGGTGGAGACCCGTGACATTTCGCTCGCAGGCCGCATCATCTCCGTGTTCGGTGACTACCTCACCCCGGAACAGCAGATCGGCGACGCCCTTGCTGAACTCGGTGAACTGGCAAAGTCGCCGGATGCCAACATCATCAAGCTGCCCAACATCAGCGCTTCCATCCCGCAGCTGAAGGCCGCCATCGCCGAACTCCAGGGCCAAGGCTACAACCTGCCCGACTACCCGGACAACCCCTCCTCCGACGAAGAGACGGCCGTCCGCTCCCGCTACGACAAGATCAAGGGCTCCGCTGTGAACCCGGTCCTGCGCGAGGGAAACTCGGACCGCCGTGCGCCGCTGTCCGTGAAGAACTACGCCCGCCAGAACCCGCACTCCATGGGTGCCTGGTCCGCGGAGTCCAAGACCAACGTCGCCACCATGACCGCTGACGACTTCCGCGCGAACGAGAAGTCCGTGGTCATCGGGGCCGACGGAACCATCGCCATCCAGCTGGTCCGCGAAGACGGCTCGGTCAAGGTCCTGAAGAAGGACTTCCCCGTGCTGGCCGGCGAAGTCATCGACGGCACAGTCATGCGCGCCGCGGCACTGGACGAGTTCCTGGTAGCCCAGGTAGTCCGTGCCAAGGATGAGGGCGTCCTGTTCTCCGCGCACCTGAAGGCCACCATGATGAAGGTCTCGGACCCCATCATCTTCGGCCATGTCGTGAAGGCCTATTTCTCCGAACTGTTCGAGACCTATGGCAAGCAGCTCACCGCTGCCGGTTTGAGCGCCAACAACGGCCTGGCCGCCATCCTGAGCGGCCTCGAGGAGCTGCCGGAGGACGTCCGTGCAGGTGTGAAGGCGCTCATTCAGAAGGGCCTCGACGACGGTCCCGCCCTGGCCATGGTGGACTCGGACAAGGGCATCACCAGCCTGAACGTTCCCTCCGACATCATCGTGGACGCTTCCATGCCCGCCATGATCCGCTCCTCCGGCCACATGTGGGGCCCGGAAGGCCAGGAAGCCGACACCCTGGCGGTCCTTCCGGACAGCTCCTACGCCGGCATCTACCAGGTTGTCCTGGATGACTGCCGCGCCCACGGCGCCTTTGACCCCACCACCATGGGCACCGTCCCGAACGTGGGCCTGATGGCCCAGGCCGCCGAGGAATACGGCAGCCATGACAAGACGTTCGAGATCCAGGAAGCCGGGACGGTGCAGATCGTGGACGGCTCCGGTGCTGTGCTGATCGAACACGAGGTTGCCTCGGGTGACATCTGGCGCGCCTGCCAGACCAAGGATGCCCCCATCCGCGACTGGGTCAAGCTTGCCGTCACCCGCGCCCGCGCCTCCAAGACGCCCGCAGTGTTCTGGCTGGACGAGTCCCGCGCGCACGACACCAACCTCATCGCCAAGGTCAACGAATACCTCAAGGACCATGACACCGAGGGTTTGCAGATCGAAATCATGTCTCCGATGAAGGCAACGACCTTCACCCTGGAGCGCATCCGCAAGGGCGAGGACACCATCTCCGTCTCCGGCAACGTGCTGCGTGACTACCTCACGGACCTGTTCCCCATCCTGGAACTGGGCACCAGCGCCAAGATGCTCTCGGTTGTTCCCCTGATGAACGGTGGCGGACTCTTCGAGACCGGCGCCGGCGGATCGGCCCCCAAGCACGTCCAGCAGCTGCTCAAGGAAAACCACCTGCGCTGGGACAGCCTGGGTGAATTCCTGGCTTTGGCCGTCAGCTTCGAACACCTGGCGACTACCACGGACAACGCCCGCGCGCAGGTCCTGGCAGACACTCTGGACAAGGCGACTGGAACCTTCCTGCTGGAAAACAAGTCCCCGAGCCGCCGCGCCGGCGAGCTGGACAACCGTGGCAGCCACTACTTCCTCGCACGCTACTGGGCCGAGGAACTGGCCAAGCAGACCGAGGACACGGAACTGGCGGCATCGTTCGCGGCTGTGGCCAAGGAGCTTTCGTCCAACGAGGACACTATCGTCGGCGAACTGGCCGCGGTGCAGGGCTCAGCGGTGGACGTCGGCGGTTACTACCGTCCGGATGAGGCCAAGGCCTCAGCCGTGATGCGTCCGTCTGCGACTCTGAACAAGGTTATTGCGACCCTGGGCTAAGCGGAGCCGAACCTTAAGAGGCGGCGCCCCGGGGAACCGGGGCGCCGCTTTTTTGTCTTTTCGATCGTACGGGATGAAGCATGGGCGGGTTAATAACCCTCCACGCCGTCTGACCTTAGTCGCCCTTGCCCTTGCCTTTATTTCCCTTGCCTTCAGATGCCGGTGCCGTGGCCACCTTGGCGGCCTCAGCCGCAGCGGCATCCGCTTCCGCCTGCTTTTGTGCCGCGGCCGCGTCCTCTGCAGCCTTCGCGGCCGCGGCGTCGGCTTCGGCCTTGGCCGCTGTCAGGTCTGCGCGGACAGCGGCAGCGGCCGTGGTGATGCTACGCCGGCGTTCCTCCGTAACCTTTCCGCTCCCCACAGCGGACTCGAGATCGGCCTCGAGGCTCTCCAGGGCCGCCAGCCCGCCGGAAAGGTCGTTGGCGGCGGCAGCCTGGCTGACGCGGAGGACCCGTTCCTGGAGTTGGCGGGCGGAATCACGTTGCAGGCCGGTCTCAGCCGGGCCGCACGCTGCCAACGAAACGGCCAGCAGGACGGCTGTGACAGCTGTGAGGCCCTGGGCTGCCGCAGAACGCCAGCGGTGATTCTGTGCACTGCTCATGGTTTCACGCTCTCCTGAAGTTCCTTGAGGTGGTCGCCCAAAGTGCCGGTGACGGCGGGGTAAGGAACGACGTCGGGCGTTGGCTCAGGTGCCAGGCTGTAGGTCAGCGCCGTTCCGGCTGCTCCAGCGGAGAGAACGCCCAGCGCGATGACCGTCCAGAACCGCCTTCCGGTGTGGCGAAGACGGGACAAGTCCGGGACCCGGCTGCGCGGGTCGGAACGGCGGGTGGCGTCCCGTTGTGTCCTGCTGGCACGGACTACCGGCAGGTCGGATTCAGCCGTGATGGCGATGGACGGCGGCCTGAACGGCATGGCCGGGAGTACTCGGGTTGTCTCCGGTTCAAGCTCGCCCGGTGCTGACACGGGTGACACCAGGGCTTGGCGCAGAACGGATTCAACGTCGGCCGCGACGGGACGTTCCAGCGGTTCGATGGCAGTCATGGAACGGATCAGATCAGCCCACTCCGCCGGAAGGTCAGCAGGGATCTCGGGCGTCCGGTGCAACCTGGCCACTGCGGATTCAACTGCGCTGCCCGGGAACTCAACGGTCTGCTTGACGCATTCCAGGAGAACCAGACCCAGCGAGTAGATGTCAGTGGCGGCCGACAAGGGAGAACCCATGGCCTGCTCCGGGCTGAGGTACGCGGCCGTTCCAACCATGGTCCCCGTGGCGGTCAGCCGGGCTGCATCCGCGATCCTGGCAATGCCAAAATCGGTGAGTTTGGCGCGTAAAGGCTCGCCCGGACGGATCTGCACGAGCAGGATGTTCCCGGGCTTGATGTCGCGGTGGATGATGCCTAAGCCGTGCACGTAGGCCAGCGCGTCAGCTATGCCTGCCCCGATGACTGCAAGTTCGTCCAAAGGAACTGCACTGTGCCTGATCCGGCTGCGGAGGTCCTGGCCCTCCACGAGTTCCATAGTCAGGAAGGGGCGAGGTTCGGCCAGGACACGCGTATCGATGCCTGCGTCGAACAGCGTGACCAGGCTGGGATGGTTGAGCGTTGCCAGCAGCTGGATTTCGGCTTCCTGGCGCTTGAGCTCATTGGCATCAGGCGCCTGTGGGGCAAAGAGCTTCAGGGCGACATCCCGGCCCAGGTTTTCGTCCCGGGCGCGGTAGACGGTTGACATGCCGCCGCGGCCGACTATGTCAGCCAGCCGATAGCGTCCGCCGAGCACTTCATTCTTAATGGAGCTAGGCGAATCCGCCACCATGACCAGTTCCTCCCGGTGCGCTGCGGCACTGTTCTTCCCCAATAATACCGGCCGGTAAGGCATCCGTTAAGCCGCCTGCCGGCACGCCGACGGCCCGGCTGAGAAGTGATTGGGACTTTCAGCCAGGCCTTCGGGCCACAAGGACTACTGCAGGTAGTTGAGTTCTCCGGTGACCACCTCCTATTGGAAAAGCTGGTTATGCCGCGAACGGCCGAGCCGGTATGTTGACGGTTTTAGTTGTCGCCGCCCGCTGAGGGCCACGTCCGCTTAGGCCTTTCGGCGACGCTTGAGCATCAGCAGTCCGGCAAGCAGCAGGATAAGGGCGAGCGGGATAAGGGAAGCATCCATGCCCGTCTTGGCCAGCATGGTGGCGCCGCCCTGGCTTGTGGTGTTGCCCGTGGTGTTCACCGCGGCAGATACCGAACCCGTGGTGTTGCCAGCGGGAAGAACGGTGATGCCGGTGGTGCCAGCTCCCGTGGTGCCGTCAGTACCGGTTCCCGGGTCGGTGGTGTCAGTGTCACCGGTCGTGCCGGTTCCCGGGTCGGTGGTTTCCGTACCCGGGGTTCCGCAGCCGTCGGGTCCGCCGCCGATGATGACGCATGCATCAAGACCAACATTCACATCATCAAGGACGCCGGACGTGTCCAGGCCCAGATCTACGTCAACCGCAGCGTCGAGAGCGCCGTCGGTGCCGCCGAGGATGCTGTCACCGAGGCCGAGGCCGAGGCCGAGGTTGATGTCCGCTGCTGCGGCGACGTCAGCGTTGGTGGTGTCCGTTCCGCTGCCGTCAGTGCTGCCAAGAAGGCCGTCGCCGAGTCCAAGATTGGCGTCGACTACAGCGGCGACATCCGCTGCATCCGACTGCGTTGGGCCACCCAGCAGACCCAACGACGTCGTGTCAACGGATGCCGCGGCTGAGACCAGGGCTGATACGGAAAGGTCCGGTCCGTTCGTTGTGTCCGCGGCACTGGCTGCGGTGGCGCCGAAGGCGAGTAGCCCGCCGGTGAAGAGGGTGCTGAGCAGCCCTCTGCGAAGGTTGCAATTCATGATGTTCTCTCCTGAGAAACTGATTTTGGGCGCCGGTCAGCGCCTTGAGACCGTGTTCTGCCCATGGAGAAGGGCAGGCAGGGCTCAACTAGTCAGGAGAGGAACCCGGGTCGAATGACACCGGTGAAGGGGCATGCTCAGATGATCCGCTGATGGGAAAGACTGCCAGGACCGGCACGTTGAAACCGAACTCGTCCAGCCAGGCAGCAGCGCCTGAGGCGCCGGAGGGCGAGGCGCCGCTCCCTGCCCCCGACGCTGGGCCTGCCGGGGCAGGAGCCGGAGGAGTGAAAGGATCCGTGGTCTAAGGGCTTTCTGCCGGGACTGCGTGCATTTCTGTGCCGGCTGCAACCGGCAGCGACGACGTTCCCGTGACGGCAAGCAATTTGTCGGCAGAGCCGGGGGAGTTCGTGACGGCATCAGTTGTGACGTGCCCTGCTGCAGCGGGGGCGTCCGTGACCGCCAAGGTCTCGCCGGCAACGGCAGTCACTTCAAGCGGCACCAGCCCGGGCAGCGTGACCGGTGCGGACAGGACGGTCACCTCTACCAGGTCCACCACGGGTTTCAGAACAGGCTCAAGAACCGGTGCAGCGTCGGTGAGGGGCGGGGCGACTGTCTCAATCAGGTCAACTGCAGCGGTATCCACCACTGCAGCAACCGGGACGGCCACGGCCGTGACGGTGCCCGCCGGAACCACGCTCGTCACCACAGGGACCGCGGCAATTAGCTGATCCGCTGTGCCCGCCACATTGCCCGTTACGGGGTGCAGGAGTCCGGTGGGTGAAGGAGCCGGCGAGCCGGCGTCAAGAATGGGGGAAAAGGCACCCGGTAATGGCCCTGTCAGGGAAGAAACCGGTGAGTTGGCGCCGTCCGGAAGGGACCTGGAATCCCTCGAAGAGTCCGCCGTTGCGGCAGACGCGTAGAGTGTCAGCCAGGTAGCGGTTACCGCACCTGCGAGGAGCAGCGGCCGGAGCGCGCGCCACGGCTGTCGGACTTTAGCCATGCGTACCACCCCCAGTACGGTTGAGACCTACGATTTCATCAGCCCAAGACTCCCGCGTGGAGCAAGTCTAGGGAAATGGAAAATACAACCAGCATATTTACTACTTTGTCACTCACCCATCGATAACCGAATGTCGATCGTCAGACCTGTTTACAAAGGAAGTCACAGTCCCGAAACGGGAAGAATCCGGTAATTCAGTGGGCATCGTTTGGGTAGCTGACGCCCAGCTGCCCGCGCACTCCGTCAAAGAGCCGCATCGTCTTGATGGAATCCTCCAGCGGCATAACGGGGCTCTCCGTGAGCCCCTGCTGGATGCAACGGGTCACCTCGCGCAGTTCGTAGGTATAGCCGATGCCGACGACGTCGAACGTCTCCGAGCGCAGCCCTTCCCGGCCGATGCCGATCACCAGCTCCCGCGGATTGTTGATTGAACCGACGCTCTGGAGGTAGCCCAGGCTACCCGCCACGGTTGCCGTCCGCGGACCGTGGGCCAGGAGCGAGGACGTCAGCTGGGCCTGAGCCCCATGGCTGTAGCCGAGCGTCAGAGCATTCTGGGCGTCTACGCCGTCGTCATTAATGCAGCCGGTGGCACTGACGGTCTGCGGGAAACCCAGCGTACCCACCGCCCACAGCAGGGGGTAGACCGAGATGTCCAGGAGGGCGCCGCCACCATCCTGCCTGGCCCACAGCCTGGACGTCGGGGAATAGGGTGCGGGAAAGCCCAGGTCAGCGGTCACCCAGTGCACGTCCCCGAGCTCCCCGGATGCGGCAATCTCGAACGCCCGCTGCATGCCCGGGAGGAAGCGGGACCACACGGCCTCCATGAGGAAGAGCTTCCGTTCCCGGGCAATCGCGGCGAGCTCACTCGCTTCCCTGGCATTGATGGTGAACGCCTTTTCGCACAGGACGTGCTTGCCCGCATTGAGCGCAGCAAGCACAATCTCGTGGTGTTGGGCGTGCGGTGTGGCGACGTAGACGACTTCCACCGACTCATCGGCGAGCAGCCGCTGGTAGCCGGGCACGCCGTCGTGGTCTCCGTATGCCTTGGTGAAACCGTAGTCCGTGGCGAATTTCTCCGCGGTGCCCTGTGAACGGGAACTGACGGCGTAGGGCTCGGCGTCAGAAAGCAGTGCCAGGTCCTGCGAGACCGACCGCGCGATCCCGCCTGTGGCTATGACACCCCACCGCAGGCGTTTTCCGGTGCCGGACCGGGGATCCTGGTCGGGCTGACTGGACAGCCACGGTGTGGCAATGGGCGCACTCATGGTGACCATCCTCTCATCCAGTACTACTTCAGACGTCAGACCAGTGCGCGTGCCGGTTCTTCCGCCAGTCTGCCCTGCTGGAGCCTGAAGCGGCGGTCCGTCTTGTTGGCCAACGCCTTGTCGTGGGTGACCACAAGGATAGTGGTGTTGTGGTCACGGCTGAGCGAGCTGAGCAGTTCGATGATGTGATCGCCGGTCTGCTCGTCCAGGTTGCCGGTGGGCTCGTCCGCAAGGATCAGCCTGGGTTCGTTGGCCAGCGCGCGGGCGATTGCCACACGCTGCTGCTCGCCACCGGATAGCCGGTTGATGCGGCGCACCTGTTTCTCCGGGTCCAGCTGCACCTGCTCCAGAAGGTCCATTGCCCGCTGCCGACGCTCTGCCCTGCGCATGCCCGCGAACTCCATGGGCAGCATGACGTTGTCCATCGCGGAAAGGTTGGGGATCAGGTTGAACTGCTGGAAAACGAACCCGATATCCCGGCGGCGGTACTCAGTCAGCTTGCCGTCCGGCATCCCGGCCAGGCTCACGCCGTTGACGACGACGTCTCCGCTGGTGGGTTTGTCCAGCGCACCCAGGAGGGACAACAGTGTGCTCTTGCCGCTGCCGCTTTTGCCGACGATGGAGGCCGTAGTGCCCTGCTCCAGAACAAAACTGACATCGTTGACCGGCTTGATGGTGCGGTCACCGGAGTTGAAAGTGCGGACCAGGTTCTTGACTTCAATCATGGCTATTCTCCTCGCAGGACTTCGATGGGACGGATGCGTGCCGTGAGCAGTGCCGGGACCAGCGCGCCGATGATGGCCACGCCGAACACCGCTGCGATCCCGGCGGCGATGACGCCGGGGGAGGCGCTGGCGGTGACCGATGTCAGCAGCTGGGAAGCCCCGCCAAGGGGTCCTCCCTGGCCGCCGGGGAAGCCGGTACCGCCGCCCGGCATTCCAGCGCCGCCGGCAGCGCCGGCCATGGCGGCCGCGCGACCGGTGGTGGCGGCCGCCGTCGTCGTGGTGTTAGTGCTGATCAGGGCGGAAGCGATGCCTCCGCTGGCAAAGGAGGCGACGGCGGCGCCCACCGCGCTGCCCATGGCCACCAGTACCAGCGCCTCCAGCACGAACTGCAGGCCGATGGTCCGGTTAGGGGCTCCGATCGCCTTCAGGACACCGATTTCCCGGCGGCGCTCGCGGACCAGCATGACCATGATCAGCAGGATGATCAGTCCAGCGGTGCCCAGGGCTGCGACGAAGGCGATGAAGGAGATGTTCTTGACGCTGCCAAGCGAGCTGACGGCGGACTCCAGGTTCTGGCCCTGGGTGACGTCGGCCTTGTCGGTGCCCAGGGCAGACGCAAGCGCGGTCTTGGCGGTCTCGAGGTTTTCCAAGCTGTCCACCGTCACGATCATCGATGACAGCTCGCCCGGCAGTTCCGCGACAGTCTGGGCCGTTGGGAGGGTCAGGTACAGGGCATTGTTGCCGAACGCGGTGCCGGAATCGAACAGGCCGGCCACGGTGAACGCCTGGTCGTTGATGGTGAACGTGGAACCGACGGCCAGGTTGTTCTTCTCGGCCAGAGTGGTTCCCAGGAGGGCGTTGGCGGATTCATCCGTGTAGTCGCCGAGCCCGGTGCCTTCGGTGATGGTCAGGGCCTTGCCGGTGCTGTCCACTTCGCTGCCGATACCGGTTGCGGTGATGGGAAGCGAGCGTACAGCCTGCGCGGTGGTGGTTCCGGTGGTGCCGTTCGCGGCCTGGTTCCTGCCGCCCAGCGTGCCTGCGTCGATGGCCGCGGTCAGGCTGGTTGTCAGCGTTGTGGCACTCTGTCCACCGGGACCGCCTTGGCCGCCGCCGGGGCTAACCTGGCCGCCGGCCGCCGTCTGCGCAGCGGCTTCGGCAGCGTTCCGCAGCCTGAGTGCACCGGTTCCGACGACGGAACTGACGTTGGGGACGGCAGCTGCGGTGGCGGCCTGCTCGGCAGTCAGCGGTTCGCCGCCGCCTTCGAAGCCCTGGCCGCCAGCCGGGTTGACGGTCAGGACGGTCCCGACGGATGCGTTCAGCTCCTGGACTTTGGCTCCGACGGCCTGGTTGGCCACCAGCATGGCCAATGCTAGTCCGATCGCGACGGCCAGGACTGCCACCACCGCAGCCGTTCGAACCTTGTTTCTGAAGGCATTGCCTACACTCCGGGCAAGGACGCTCACTGTACTCCTAGGATCTGGGGCCGGCGGAAGGCCGGCATCTGCTCCAACCCTCCCTTCCGGGCCTGTGCAGGACGACGGGCGAACCTATGTTTACGCTGTGAAGGCTGGCCGCTTAAGGCAGAATGCCCCGGCTCCCTGTGGGGGCCGGGGCATGTCCGCGTTCGGTGTTACTTGGTGATCGGGCCGAGTACCGGATCGTCGGTGTAGGCCGTCTTGACGTTTGCTGCCGTTACGATGACCGGCTCCAGCAGGAACGCCGGAACGACCTTCGTGCCGTTGTCGTAGGACTTGTCATCGTTGACCTCGGGCGTCTTGCCTGCCTGCAGGTCCTTGACCATGGTGATCGCGTGCTCAACGAGCTTGCGGGTGTCCTTGTTGATGGTGGAGTACTGCTCACCAGCCATGATGGACTTGACGGACTCAACCTCGGAGTCCTGGCCCGTGATGACAGGCAGCGGCTTGCCGGCGGCCTTGACGGAGGTCAGGACTGCGCGGGCCAGCGTGTCGTTCGGGGACAGTACGCCGTCCAGCGTGGCGCTGCCGTACGTGCCTGCCAACAGGGTGTCCGTACGCCGCTGGGCGTTCTCGGCCTTCCAGCCCTGGGTGACGGCCTGTTCGAACGAGGTCTGTCCGGACATGACCGTGAGGGTGCCGTCGTCGATCTTCGGCTGCAGGATGCTCATGGCGCCGTCGAAGAAGACCTTCGCATTGGCGTCATCCGGGGAACCGGCGAAGAGCTCGATGTTGTACGGACCCTCGGGCTTCTTGGCCTTCATTCCGTCCAGCAGCGCCTGGCCCTGCAGCTCGCCGACCTTGAAGTTGTCGTAGGCCACGTAGTAGTCCACGTTCTCGGTGTTCAGCAGCAGACGGTCGTACGCGATGATGGTCGCGCCGGCGTCTTTGGCCTGCCGGAGCTGGGTGCCGAGCTGGGCGCCGTCGATGGCGCCGACGATGATGACCTTGGCGCCCTTGGTGACCATGGCGCTGATCTGGTTCTGCTGCTCGGAGACGCCGCCGTTGGCAAACTGTACGTCGGCCTTGAAGCCAGCGCTGTTGAGGCCGTCGTTGAACAGCTTCTCGGCCAGGACCCAGTTTTCGCTGGTCTTCTGCGGGAGCGCGACGCCGATCGAGGAGTCCTGCGGGAATCCTGCTGCGCCTGAGGCGCCGCCGGGGGTGGTGGGTTCCGTGCGGCCGCAGGCCGTCAGCGCCAGTGCTGCGATGGCGGCGATCGCCGCTACCTTTCCTGCTTTACCAATCATTTGCATTGCTTGGTTCTCTTTCTATAGGTGGTGTGGAGGAAATGTGGGGGAGCCGATCAGGCTTCGCGGTGGATGACTTCTTTGGTGCTGGTCGTCTCGTCGGGCTTGATCTCGTTGTTCCGGCCGAAGTTCTTCATCATCAAGCCGATGATGGACTTCTTGCCCTGGGACTTGTTATAGACATCGAAGGCCACCGCGATCAGCAGGACGAGGCCCTTGATGATCTGGGTCAGGTCGGCGCCGATTCCGAGCAGCTGCAGGCCGTTGTTCAGGACGGCCATCACCAGGCCACCGACTATCGAGCCGATCACGGTGCCGACGCCGCCGGTGACTGCTGCGCCGCCGATGAACACGGCCGCGATGGCGTCCAGTTCCCAGCCGACGCCGTCGAACGGCCCGGAAGCGGTGGAGCGGCCAACGAAGATCATGCCCGCAAGGCCGGCGAGGACTGACATGTTCATCATCACCAGGAAGTTGATCTTCTTGGACTGCACGCCCGACAGTTCGGCCGCATGGCGGTTGCCACCGACGGCATAGACGTGGCGTCCGACGATCGTCTTGGAGGAGACGAAACCGTAAATCAGCACGAGGAGCGCCAGGATGAGCCCCGGGATGGGGAACGAAGTGCCGGGACGGCCGGTGGCGAACAGATACGTGGCGAAAAGGATGGCGCCGCACACCAGGACCAGCTTGGTGATCACGACCCAGGCTTCGGGGACGTGGGCGCCGATGGCCTTGGCGTGGGAGCGGGAGCGCACGGCACTGAAGATGACGAACGCAACTCCGGCGAGGCCAAGCAACAGAGTGAGGTTGTTAAAGCCGGTGTCCGGCCCCACCTCCGGGAGGTAGCCGGAGCCCAGATACTGGAAATCGCGGGGGACCGGGATGGTGTTGGACTTGCCGATGAACTGGTTCAAGCCGCGGAACAGCAGCATGCCGGCCAGCGTCACGATGAAGGCGGGGATACCGACGTAGGCCGTCCAGAAGCCTTGCCACATCCCGATCAGCGCGCCGAGGGCGAGGCCCAGCAGCACACCGGCGTACCAGGGAAGTCCCCAGTCCCGCATGGCCATGGCCACCGAAACGCCCACGACGGCGGCGACGGAACCGACGGACAGATCGATGTGCCCAGCGATGATCACCAGCACCATGCCGATGGCCAGGATCAGGATGTAGGAGTTGCCGTTGAAGAGGTTGATGACGTTGCCTGAGGTGAGCGTATTGCCGCCGGTGGCCACCTGGAAGAAGATGATCAGTGCCACGAGGGCAAAAATCATGCCGAATTGGCGGGTGTTGCCGCCAAAGAGCTTCTTTAACGCGTTCATTGTGTCAGTCCTTGTGTCTGGAAGGGTCTGGAATGTTCCAGAAAGTCAGGCGGCCTTGCGGGCGGAGGTCATCAGTTTCATCAGGCTTTCCTGGCTGGCTTCCTCCTTGTTGAGGACACCGGTGATGGCGCCCTCAAAGATGGTGTAAATGCGGTCCGAGAGGCCCAGCAGTTCCGGCAGCTCGGAGGAAATGACTATGATGCCCTTCCCTTGGTTCGCCAGCTGCTGGATGATGCCATAAATCTCATACTTTGCGCCGACGTCGATCCCGCGGGTCGGTTCGTCAAGGATCAGCAGGTCCGGATCGGTGAACATCCATTTAGCCAGCACCACCTTCTGCTGGTTGCCGCCCGAGAGCTTCGCGACCCCTTCCTCCACGGACGGGGTCTTGGTGCGCAGCGACTTCCGGTAATCCTCGGCAACGGCAAATTCCTGGTTGTCATCGACGACCGAGCGCTTGCTGATCTTTTCCAGGTTGGCGGACACCGTCGTGGTCTTGATGTCGTCGAGCAGGTTCAGCCCGAGCGACTTCCGGTCTTCGGTGACGTAACCGAGGCCGGCGTCGATGGCCTGCCGGACGCTCTTCAGGGTGATTTCCTTGCCCTCTTTGTAGAGGTGGCCGGAAATGAAACGTCCGTAGGACCGGCCGAAGATTGACCTGGCAAGCTCGGTCCGGCCAGCACCCATCAGGCCGGCAAAACCGACGATCTCGCCGCTGCGGACGTGGAAGTTCGAGCCCTTGCAGACCAGGCGGTCCTCGATCTGCGGATGGCCCACGGTCCAGTTTTTGACTTCGAAGAGCACTTCGCCGATTTTCGGTTCATGTTCCGGGAAACGTGACTCCAGGGTCCGGCCGACCATGCCCTTGATGATCCTGTCCTCGTCGACACCGTCGGCCTTGACATCAAGGGTCTCGATCGTCTTGCCGTCGCGGATGATGGTGATGGAGTCCGCGATCTGTTCGATCTCGTTGAGCTTGTGCGAGATGATGATTGAGGTGATCCCTTTGCCCTTCAGGCCCAGAATCAGGTCCAGCAGGTGCTGGGAGTCGGACTCGTTCAGGGCCGCCGTGGGCTCGTCAAGGATGAGGATCTTCACGGACTTATTGAGCGCCTTCGCGATTTCCACGAGTTGCTGCTTGCCGACGCCGATTTCTTTGATCGGAGTGTCGGGATCCTCGCGGAGCCCGACGCGGGCCAAGAGCTCGATGGAGCGGCTGCGGGCCTCATCCCAATTAATGACGCCACGCTTGGTGGGCTCGTTGCCGAGGAAGATGTTCTCCATGATGGAGAGCTCCGGGATCAGGGCGAGCTCCTGGTGGATGATCGCAATTCCGGCGTGTTCGCTGGCCCTGATGTCCTTAAACTGCTGGACTTCGTTCTGGTAGACGATGTCGCCGTTGTAAGTGCCGTGGGGGTAGACGCCGGAGAGGACCTTCATGAGGGTCGACTTGCCGGCGCCGTTTTCGCCGCAGATGGCGTGGACTTCTCCGGCTTTGACCCGGAGGCTGACCTGGTCGAGTGCCTTGACTCCGGGGAATTCCTTGGTGATGGAACGCATCTCGAGAATGATCGGATCGCTGTGTGTGGTGTGGGACGTCATATGCCCTTACGCCTCCCATGGTGACTTCTTTGTCCGCCCAGCAAAGCGCAAGGTGGTCTGATGGAAAAGTAAACTGGATCACACCGGTTATCGTCAAGTCTTTAACGCAACTTCGGGGATAACGAAACGGCTACGTACGCCGGATGCCGGCGTATTGGAACACCAGCGCGGCTGCTCCCAAAGCCTCCGCGCGGTCCCCGAGTGAGGACATCGTCAGTGTGGTGGTCTCGCCGATCACCGGTACTGCATGCCGGATCAGCCCCCGTCGAATGGGGTCGAGCAGCAACTCACCCAGGCCCGCGAGCGGGCCTCCCACCACGATGACTTCAGGGTTGATCAGGTTCGCTACGTTGCCCAGGGCGCGCCCCACTGCCAGGCCTGCATCGTCCACCACGCGCAGTGTCGCGGAGTCGCGTGCCAGGGCCTTCCGGACGATGTCCGCAGGCGTGAGGGGAGGGTCTTCCCCGCGTCCGAGCAGCTCGATCATGGTGGTGGTGGAGGCGATGGTTTCCAGGCAGCCACGGTTGCCGCAGCGGCACACAAGACCGTGTTCATGGATAGTGGCATGGCCTATTTCACCGGTGATGCCTACTGTGCCGTAGTAGGGGGCACCGTTGAGGATCAGGCCTGCGCCGATGCCAGAGCCGATCTTGAGGAACATCAGGTTACTGACCCCCGTATGTGGCCCCCACGTGACCTCCGACCAAGCACCAAGATTGGCGTCGTTGTCAACAAAAATGGGGATTTTGAGGGTGTCTTCCAGGTGTTGGAGGATGTTGATGCCCACCCATTCCGGGAGGATGGCGCCCTGCGCGACGGTCCCGGTCCGGCGGTCGATGGGTCCAGGGATTCCGACGCCGGCACCTACCACCAGGCTCCGGTCCACGCCGCCTTCCTGGAGCAGTTTATCCAGCAGCACAACCGCCGCCTGGATGCCTTCCTCGGCCTGGTGGCCCAAGGGGAGCAGGACTGATTCCTCGGCGATCACGTGGTAGCTCAGGGACGCCAGGACCACACGGAGATGCCGCCTGCCGAAGTCGATACCCACGGCGACCGCGCCGTTGCTGTTGAGCCTCACGTTGAGCGCCCGGCGGCCGGAACTGGTGATCGGTTCGGTTGACGCCAGGCCCGCGTCCTGCATGATTTTGACGATGTTGGACACCGTTGCAGTGGATAGCCCGGTCTGGCGCGCAAGCTCGGCCTGCGTGGACGGGCCGCTCATGAGGGTCTCGATGATCCGTTGCTGGTTCAGTTGCCGGAGAGCTGACTGGGATCCCGGATTCTTTGGCTTGCTCCTCGTCGAGCGCGGTGTGGCGGACATGAAAAGAAGATTGCCCTACTTGACTCTTGTAGTCAAGAAGTTAACGCAAGGAGTCTGCTGGATGAGACAAATAGCTATGGGACGAACCGTCCGTCCTGTGGCGTCGGTGGTGCAATTGGCCCCGAAACCGATCGCGGCCGGTGGTTAGGCTGGACAAAGCGGCCGAATACTTCCTTCGGCTGTCCCGATCATGTGAGGTGGAAACGGTGCTGCTGGCCCTGATGCAGGCGAACGCCCGAGTACTGGACGTGGATGCAAACTGCGCTGCCCTGGATGCCGCTGCCCAGGCGGCCGCTGCTGACGGCGCAGCGGTCCTGGTCACCCCGGAGCTTTTTCCCGTGGGCTATGCGCCGCTGCGGCTCCGCACGGACCTAGACCCCTCCGGGCTTCCCGCCATCAGGGAAACGCTGTCGGGGATCGCCCGCCGCCACGGGATCGGACTGGCCTACAGCCTGCCGGCAGTCACGGACAGGGGCAATTGGCACATCACCTCCACGCTGGTGGACGCCACCGGCACTGAGCTTCTCAACTACGCTAAGGTGCACCTCTTCGGTGATGGCGAACGCGAGGCGTTCAGCCCCGCGGAGACGGGTCCCGCCGTCGTCGACTTCAACGGGTTCCGAACGTCGATGGTGATCTGCTACGACGTGGAATTTCCGGAGGCGGTCAGGGCGGCGGCACTGGCTGGAGCAGAGCTGCTCCTGGTGCCCACTGCGCTGGCGCACGGCTTCGAGACCGTCCCCCAGGTCCTGCTCCGCGCCCGCGCGCTCGAGAGTCAACTGACCATCGCCTATGCCAACCACTCCGGAAACGAGGACGGCTGCGAATTCCTGGGCGGTAGCGTCATCGCCGGGCCGGACGGTTCGCTGCTGGCCGCGGCGGGACCGGGAGCCGAACTCCTGTACGCCGAGGTGGATCCGGACGCTGCACGAAATGCCCGTGGCGTGGTGCCCTATCTCCGCGAACGCCGCCCGGAGCTCTACCGGTCCTGGGGTATCTGAGGCACCCCGCCCTCGAGGCCGTCCACGTACTGCAGTGCAATCCACAGTTCAGCGCGCACTTGGGCGGAGCCCAGGTCCATGGCCAGCAGCTCGGCCAGTGCATTGATCTGGCGCCGCACGCTGTTCCGGTGCATCCCGAGGGCTTTGGCGGTGGCATCCCAGTTGCCGTTTTCGCCCAGCCATGACTTCAGGACGATCAGCTGGGAGTTGCGGCGGTCAGGCTCCTGCGCCAGGACCGGTTCCAGCAGCCGGGCGGCAAGCATGGTGCCGGCGCTGCGGCCCAACAGTCCCGCGACTGACCACGTGACGTCATCCACTCGCACGCTTTCTCCGCTTGCCTGGACACGGGATCGCAGCGACGCCGCGCGCTGGTAGGCGGCAGGAAGGCCGGCCATTTCGGTGGGATCGCCCACCACCAGGCGCCAGCCCAGGTCCTCCACCTCGTGCAGCAGCGTGTCGTCCACTTTGAACCGCGTGACGGCGGCAAATCCGTATTCCGTCAGTTCCACCATCTTCGTGTCGAACAGCCTGCGCCACTGCAGCAGTTCCCGGACCGGCCCGTCCGGCGACGCGGTCGGCGCAGCATCCGCGCGGACGCCCTGAACCACCCGCAGGGCACCGGACAGGGTTCCGGAAACGCTTTGGGCCAGGAGGTCCCTAAGGACGTTCAGCCGCCGGCTTGATCCGGAGGCCAGACTCTCCGGACGCAGCAGGAGCGCCGTTGCCAGCTGGCTGGGGGCGAGCGAGCCGCTGGTGCGTTGTCGCACCAGCAGTTCCAGCAGCCCCACCACCGAGGACACCACGCTGTTCTGCGCCGGGGTCAGCGGCTTGTCCGTGCCCAGGATGAGGGCCCCGAGGGTGGCGTCTTTGGTGCTCCGGAGAGGATGGCCGAAGACGAAGGCCGAACCGTCCGTCGGAAACGAGTCTGCCTCCACCCGCGGGCCGTTGCCTGCCAGCAGCCGCTTGAGCATGGGTTGCAGGGCAGAAGGCTCGACGGTGGCGGCAGGGCCGGTCCCGCCGGTCCCGGCCGCTGCCGCACGGGCCCGCACGCGTCCGTCCGCACCGAAAAGCTGGGCCCACACCGGAACCTGCTGTGCCAGCTCGGACAGGAGCTCGTGCTCGGGCCTGGCCGACAGCACAGCCCGCATCAGTCGTCGATTGGTCTCCGCCAGCTGGCGGAAGACCCGGGCATTTCCGGATTCCAGGAGCTGGGAGAACTCCAGGCCGATGGCGGCGAAGGGGACGCTGCTGGGGATCTGCACCAGGGTGAGCTGATGGGTTTGGCAGGCTGAAAGTACGTGGTCCGGAACGTCGTCGAAGTAGGGCTCCAGGCCAAATCCCAAGGCGGCGACGCCTGCGCCGACCAGCCGCCGGACGTACGCTTCCGCCCGCTCCTTGGTGCCGCCGTCGTCCAGGAACGGCAGTCCCGCCGTGAGGACGAACTCCCCGTCCAGCAGGTAGGGCGTGGGATCCTCCAGCTCGCTGGGTTCCACCCAGCGCAACGGCGCGCTGGAATTACCAGCATCGTGCAGGACCCTGAGGTCCCGGGGGAGTGCTGCCAAAAACTGGCCCAGGGTCACCGCATCCAGGTGGTCCGCGGCATCAGGCTGCACGGAAGGAGCCCTCGCCGACGTGTCCGGCGCTGGCAAAGTTTGGTGCATTACGTCTCATGATTGAAAACTATAGGTCACTTTGCACATCCCTGAGATGCGGCTCACAGCCCTACGCTGGATAAGGGAAACCGACAACTACTCACGAACGGACGTCAACGATGACTGTGCCAACACTCTCCGGACCTGCCACAGGCCGCGCAGCCGGCCGTCCCGGGCTGGGCGCGCAACTGCTTCGCCGGAAGCCGATCGGACAGATGGTCAGCGAAGCGGAAAGCGGCCATGGCGGACCGAAGCTGGTCCGCAGCTTCGGGGTCCTGCAGCTGACCATGATCAGCGTCGGCGCCACCCTGGGGACCGGCATCCTGGTGATCCTCGGCGAATCTGTTCCGCTGGCCGGGCCCGCCATCTGGATCTCGTTCGCCATCGCCGGGTTCGCCGCGCTGCTTTCAGCCGTCTCTTATGCAGAAATGGCGGGCATGGTCCCCGTCTCCGGTTCCAGTTATTCGTACACCTACGCCACGATGGGCGAAGGCATGGCCTGGATCTGCGGCTGGTGCCTGGTCCTCGAGTACGCCGTCTCCGTCGCGGCTGTTGCCGTGGGCGCGGGCCAGTACGTGAACGAGGCCCTGGCCGTGTTCGGGCAGGTCCTGCCTGACGCCGTGTCCCAGCCCCCGGGCGGCGGCGGCCTGGTCAATATCCCTGCCATGGTCATCGTGGTGCTGGCAACCATCCTGCTGGTCCGCGGAGCCAAGGAAAGCGCCTGGATCAACACGTCCATCGTTGTGGTGAAGGTGGGTATCCTCCTCTTTTTCTGCGTCGTGGCCTTCACCGCTTTCAACGCGGGCAACTTCGAACCGCTCATGCCGATGGGCGCCGCCGGAGTCTCCGCGGCCGCGTCCCGGGTCTTCTTCTCCTACATCGGCTTCGACGCCGCCTCCACCGCCGGCGAGGAAGCCCGCAACCCCAAGCGCGACCTGCCCCGCGCCATCATGCTCTCCATGGTCATCGTCACCACCATCTACGTCCTGGTGGCCGTCGCAGCCATCGGCGCCCGCCCCTGGGGCTGGTTCGACGGCACCGAAGCGGCCCTCGTGAAGATCCTGGAAGAAACCACCGGCCAGCCCTGGGTCGCCTTTGTCTTCGCCGTCGGCGCCGTGCTGGCGATCGCGAGCATCGTCCTGACTGTGCTGTACGGCCAGACCCGCATCCTGCTCTCCATGTCCCGCGACGGGCTCATTCCGAAGGTCTTCGGCCGCGTCTCCCGCCGTACCGGCACCCCCGCGGCCGGCACGCTCCTGGTGGGCACCGCCGTCGCCCTCACCGCCGGGCTGGTCCCGCTTGGTGCCCTGGCCGACGCCACGAGCATCGGAACCCTGTTCGCCTTCGCCCTGGTCAACGTGGCCGTGATCTACCTGCGCCGCACCCGGCCCGAGCTGGAGCGTACGTTCCGCGTGCCGCTTTTCCCCCTGACCCCGATCCTGGGCGCCCTGATGTGCGCGTACCTCATGGCCAATCTCGGGGCCGAGACCTGGGTGACCTTCGGAATCTGGATGCTGGTGGGCCTGGCGGCCTACTTCGGCTATGGGCGCCGGAACTCCAGGGTGGCGGCGCTGAGCCTGGAGGAATACCGTGAGCTGAGCAGGCCGGAATCTTCAACGCTGTCCACCCCCGAACCAACGAAGGCAGAGCTTTCATGACCGTCGCCACCGAACTCCCGGCTTCCGACCCGGCCAGCACCCAGGCTGGCCCCATCACTATGCTGAACCCCGATTTTCCGTTCAGCTACGACCACTACCTGGCCCACCCGGCAGGGCTCGGCTCGGTTCCGCCGGAGCTTTACGGTACCGAAGTCGCTGTTGTAGGGGCAGGCCTTTCGGGCCTCGTCACGGCGTACGAACTGATGAAGATGGGCTTGCGTCCTGTTGTCTACGAAGCGGACCAGATCGGCGGCCGCCTGCGGACCGCCAGTTTCACGTCCGCTCCCGGCGTGGTGGCCGATCTTGGCGGGATGCGGTTCCCCGTGTCCGGCAGGGCCTTTTACCACTACGTTGACCTGCTGGGACTGGACACCCAGGATTTCCCCAACCCGCTGGCACCCGTCACCTCCAGTACCGTGATCGAACTGGCCGGCCAGAAGTACTACGCCGAGACCGCCCAGGACCTGCCGCCGTTCTTCCGCGAGGTTGCCGATGCCTGGAAGGCCGCAGTGAACGACGGCGCGAAGTTCGTCGAAATGCAGGAGGCCATCCGGGCCCGCGACACCGGCCGGATCAAGGACCTGTGGAACGAACTGCTGCCACTCATGGACGAGCAGACCTTCTACGGGTTCATCGCCGGGAGCGAGTCCTTCAAGGAAGCCGGCTTTGCGCACCGGGAGGCTTTCGGCCAGGTGGGCTTCGGCACCGGCGGCTGGGACACAGACTTCCCCAATTCCATCCTGGAAATTCTCCGCGTGGTCTACACCGACGCCGATGACCAGCACCGGCTCATCAGCGGGGGAGCCCAACGGCTCCCCGAGGCACTGTGGCAGCACGCGCCGTCGGGCATGGCCCACTGGCCGGACGGAACGTCCCTGGCGTCGCTCCACTCAGGCTCGCCCCGCGGGGCTGTGGGCAAGATCAGCCGCGATGCCGACGGCGACCTCCGGATCCGGGAGCGCTGGGGCCGCGAGGCAAGCTACCCTGCCGTGGTGACCACGTGCCAGTCGTGGCTGCTGTCCACGCGAATCCACACCGAGGAGGCACTGTTCCCGGCCGAACTGTGGACCGCGATCGAGCGCTCACACTACATGCAGTCGTCCAAGACGTTTGTGATGGTGGACCGGCCGTTCTGGAAGGACATCGATCCGGACACCGGCCGTGAGGTCCTGTCCATGACCCTGACGGACCGGCTGAACAGGGCCACGTACCTCCTGGATGACGGCCCGGACAAGCCCGCCGTGATCCTGCTTTCCTACACGTGGAACGATGACGCGCTCAAATGGCTGTCGCTGGATGCCGACGAGCGGGTTGAGCTGATGCTGCACTCGCTGGAGCAGATATACCCGAACGTGGATATTGCCAGCCACATCGTGGGCCAGCCAATCACCGTTTCCTGGGAAGCGGACCCCAACTTCATGGGGGCCTTCAAGGCGAACCTGCCGGGGCATTACCGCTACCAACAGCGCCTCTTCACGCACTTCAAGCAGGACAAACTGCCCGAATCCCAGCGCGGGATCTTCCTCGCCGGTGACGACGTGTCCTTCACCGCGGGCTGGGCCGAAGGCGCTGTGACCACCGGCCTGAACGCTGTGTGGGGTGTGGTGAACCATCTGGGCGGGTCCTCGGCGCCGGGCAATCCAGGTCCCGGCGAACTCCTGGACGCCATCGGGCCGATCAGCCTCGACTAAGCGTGCAGCTCCCGGTGCGCCCGCGCCAGTTCGACGTACCGGACGGCGTTCTGCCTGACGCCGTCGAACTCCTCGTCGGTGAGTTCCCGCCGTACCTTAGCGGGGACCCCGGCCACGAGTGACCGGGGCGGCACAACCGTCCCTTCCAGGACCACCGCGCCGGCTGCTACGAGGGAGCCTGTGCCAATCACCGCTCCGTTGAGGACGGTGGCACCCATGCCGATCAGGCAGTTGTCCTCCACCGTGCAGCCGTGGACGACGGCGGCGTGACCCACGCTGACGCCCGCGCCGACTGTGCAGGGGAAGCCCGGATCTGCGTGGAGGACCACGTTGTCCTGCAGGTTACTGCCGGCGCCGACGCTGATGGCGGCCGTGTCCGCCCGGACTGAAACACCATAAAAGGCGCTCGAATCCAAAGCGAGCGTGGCCTTGCCGATGATCGACGCCGTCGGGGCGATGAAGGCGGATGCATGAACGGCCGGTGATTCGCCGGCGAAATCGTAAAGGGGAGCCATGGGCCAAGCCTAGGACATCTGCGCAGGGGTGCGGAGGATCAGGAACTGGTAGTGCTGCGTCCAGTTCCCGGCGCCCGGGCCGGATTCTTCGCCCGTGCCCTCCGGCCAGGTGACAAAATCCTCGATCGTGCCGTGCCGTCCGAAAATCCGCCGTACTGTTTGGTCGCGGCGCCGGCTGAAGAAGCGGGGTTCGAGATCGTCCTCCGGGTTCAGACCTTCTTCGTCGTCACCGGACCAGAGGCCGACGGCGATGGGCGCGTTGGGTGCCGCAACGCGCACCAGTTCATGCAGGACGCCGTCGATATCGGCGGCGGGGATGTGCAGCAGCGTGCTCATTGACCAGACCGCGGGAAACGCGCCATCGGCGAACGGCAGGCTCCGGGCGCTTGCCACCGAGACGTCGAGGCCTTTGGACCGGGCCTGCCGGACGTGGACCTCGGCGAGGTCAACGCCGGTGTAATGGATTCCGGCCTGGACAAACTTCAGCCCGTCCAGTCCGGTGCCCGTGCCTATTTCCAGGATGTCGTGGCGGGCTTCGGATTTCAGCAGGCTGATGAACAGTTCGCGCTGTTCCACCCGCCGGGGCGACAGGGGATGATCCCAGCCGGACGCGGCGCGGCGGTTGTAGAACTCGGCGAGACGCTGCTCGCTCCCGTGTTCCTCCATCGCCGCCTCAGCTGGCTCCATGGCCCAGTCCTTTAGTGAGAGTCCGCTTAGTTAAAGACGACTGTCCGGTTGCCGTCCAGCAGCACGCGGTGTTCGGCATGCCATTGGACGGCCTGCGTCAGAGTACGGCCTTCAACGTCCCGGCCCATCTGCACGAACTGCTCCGGGGTCCGGGCGTGGTCCACGCGGATGACTTCCTGCTCGATGATCGGCCCCTCGTCCAGGGCGGCGGTGACGTAGTGGGCGGTGGCGCCGATCAGCTTGACGCCGCGGGCATGGGCCTGGTGGTAGGGTTTGGCGCCCTTGAAGGACGGCAGGAATGAGTGGTGGATATTGATGGCCTTGCCGGTAAGGTCCGCGCACAGCTCATCCGAAATGATCTGCATGTAGCGGGCCAGGACGGTCAGCTCGATATCGTGCTCGGCCATGAGGGCGCGGAGCTTGTCCTCGGCCTGGGCCTTGGTGTCCGGAGCGACCGGGATGTGGTGGAACGGGATGCCGTAAAACTCGGCCAGCCCGGCCAGGTCACGGTGGTTGGAGACAATAGCAGGGATCTCGATGGGCAGGGTACCGGAACGCTGCTGGAACAGGATGTCGTTGAGGCAGTGCGCGGACGTGCTGGCCATCAGCAGCGTACGCACCTTCTGGCCCACGGGGTTGAGGCTCCACCGCATGCCGAAGGAGTGGGCCACCGGCCCAAGGGCTGCCTGGACTTCGGCCCGGGAGGCCGTCGTGGTTGCTTCCACCCGCATAAAGAAGTTGCCGGTTGCGGGGCTGCCGTACTGCTGCGAGTCCAAAATATTACAACCCGCCACCAGCAGCGCACCGGCCACGGCGTGGACGATTCCGGGGCGGTCCGGGCAGGACAATGTCAATACGTAAGCTCGGTTCAGCTGCTCTTCAGTCACGACTACAAGCCTACCCGCGCTGCCCGTCTGCGTTTGGTAGTCTGGTGGGGTCGCAACTGGCGTTGGGTGGCTAACCACCAGGGAGTGGCAATCACGAAGACCACGGATCGTACGCCTGGGCCGAGGGTCATGTCTTACCGGAGCTGCACCCTTTAAGGATGCAGCTCACTTTCACGCCCTGTCATCAAGGGGCGGTGGGGTGCGCCAGCCGGTAGCCTGACCTTAGCAGTGCCCGTATCCCTGACCAGGAGTTTTTCGTGACTACTACCGCCACCACAACAGCCGCCGTCAGCAACCAGTCGCTGGCCGAGCTCGATCCCGAAATCGCCGCAGTCCTCAACCAGGAACTTGGCCGCCAGCGCGGCACCCTGGAAATGATCGCCTCCGAAAACTTCGCCCCGCGCGCCGTGATGGAAGCCCAGGGCTCGGTCCTGACCAACAAGTACGCCGAGGGATACCCGGGCCGCCGATACTACGGCGGCTGCGAATATGTGGACATCGCCGAGCAGCTGGCCATCGACCGCGTCAAGGCACTGTTCGGTGCCGAGTACGCCAACGTCCAGCCGCACTCCGGTGCGCAGGCCAACGCCGCAGCACTGTCCGCCATGATCACCCCAGGTGACAAAATCCTGGGCCTCTCCCTGGCTCACGGCGGCCACCTGACCCACGGCATGAAGCTCAACTTCTCCGGCAAGCTCTACAACGTTGCTGCCTACCAGGTGGAGCCGGACAACTTTCGCGTTGACATGGACAAGCTGCGCGAGCAGGCCATCGCCGAGAAGCCCCAGGTCATCATTGCCGGCTGGTCCGCCTACCCGCGCCACCTGGACTTCGCAGCCTTCCGCTCCATCGCGGATGAAGTGGGCGCGCTGCTCTGGACCGACATGGCCCACTTCGCCGGACTGGTGGCAGCCGGCCTGCACCCGAGCCCGGTGCCGCACTCCGACGTCGTCACCTCCACCGTGCACAAGACCCTCGCCGGCCCCCGCTCCGGTGTGATCCTGGCCAAGCAGGAGTGGGCAAAGAAGATCAATTCCAACGTCTTCCCGGGCCAGCAGGGCGGCCCGCTCATGCACGTCATCGCGGCCAAGGCCGTGGCCTTCAAGATCGCCGGCACCGAGGAATTCAAGGAGCGCCAGGAACGTGTCCTCGAAGGCGCCAAGATCATTGCCGACCGCCTCAACCAAGCCGACGTCGCCGAAGCAGGGGTCTCCGTCCTGACCGGCGGCACGGACGTGCACCTGGTCCTGGTGGACCTGCGCAACTCCCAGCTGGACGGCCAGCAGGCCGAGGACCTCCTGCACTCCGTGGGCATCACCGTGAACCGCAACGCGGTCCCGTTCGACCCGCGCCCGCCGATGGTCACCTCCGGCCTGCGCATCGGCACCCCGGCACTGGCCACCCGCGGCTTCGGCGCCGAGGAGTTCACCGAGGTGGCCGAGATCATCGCCACCGCCCTGAAGGCTGGCTCCGCCACGGACGTGGACGCCCTGCAGTCCCGCGTGGACAAGCTCGCCGCCGATTTCCCGCTGTACCCGCAGCACGAGCAGTGGTAATACATGACCACTGAGACTGGAACTGCACAGATTCTTGACGGCAAGGCTTCCGCCGCTGCCATCAAGGCCGAACTGACCGACCGCGTGGCCGCACTCAAGGCCAAGGGTGTCACCCCCGGACTGGGCACCATTTTGGTGGGCTCCGACCCCGGGAGCACCTGGTATGTGGGCGGCAAGCACAAGGACTGCGCCGAGGTGGGCATCACGTCCATCCGTCGCGACCTCCCCGAGGAAACCACGCAGGACGAACTCCTGGCCGTGGTCCGTGAGCTGAACGGGAACCCGGAGTGCACCGGCTACATCGTGCAGCTGCCCTTGCCCAAGCACATCAACCAGGACGTCATCCTGGAGGCAATGGATCCGGAAAAGGACGCCGACGGCCTGCACCCGATGAACCTGGGCCGCCTGGTGGCCAACGTCAGCGGACCCATGACATCGCCGCTGCCGTGCACGCCCAAGGGCTGCGTGGAGCTGCTCACCCGGCACGGCATCAGCCTCAAGGGCAAGCGCGTCCTGGTGGTGGGCCGCGGTGTGACCATCGGCCGGCCCGTCGGGCTGCTTCTGACCCGCAAGGACGTCAACGCCACGGTCATCCTGGCGCACACCGGGACCGTGGACCTGGCCGCCGAAGTCCGCCAGGCCGACGTCGTGATCGCTGCTGCGGGCGTCCCGCACATGATCAGGGCGGCGGACCTGAAACCGGGCGCCATAGTGCTCGACGTCGGCGTGAGCCGAGTGGACGACGGCAACGGCAAGGCGGTGGTCACCGGAGACGTGGACCCCGCCGCTGCTGACGTCGCCGCATGGATCTCCCCGAACCCGGGCGGCGTGGGGCCGATGACCCGCGCCATGCTGCTGGCCAACGTGGTGGAAACCGCGGAACGCCAGGCAGGGCTCGTCTAGCAGCAAGAACAGTACGACGGCGGTCCCGCACCTTCTCGCGAAGGGCGCGGGCCGCCGTCGGGCTTTAACGGCAGGCATGTGGTGTTCGCCGGGGGAAGAAGGTGCCTTGTTGCGCCGCGGCGTTTGAGACAATGGACCCATGCGATCTCTGGGTAACCCTCAAACTCCGTCCGGCCGGTCCAAGGGCGGCTTCTCCATGCTCAGGATCAGTGGCCCGGGAATAATGGTTTTTGTCATCGCTTTCCTCGTTGCCGTGATCTTTGCGGCCAACCAGAACGATGTCGTGGGCTGGGTTGTCGCCATCATCGCCGCGTTCTGGCTGGCCCTCGCAGCCTTTGTTGTGTTCAGCATCCAGAAGGCCGCCAAAAAAGCCGGCGCCAAGCTGACCGAGGCCCAGAACGCCTTCAACACTGCAGCCGGCCGCGCACCGTCGTCGTCCTCGGCCGACCATGGCGGCACGCGGGTGGTGTACGAACGCACCGAAGCGGACGGGGTCCGCGACCTCAAGCTGGACCACTCGTTCAAGATCGTCCAGGTGCAGATCCAGGTGGTGGAGAAGGAGCGCGCCAAGGGTGAGGCCGCGGACCAGGACACGATCCGCCGCGCGCTGGAGACCATCGAGATCACCGCCACCAACGCCCGCGACATGATCCGCGCCGGCGGCGGCACCGGCGACCCGGTCAGCGGAACCATCATCGACTAGAGTGGTGCGGGTGATCTCGGCATTGAAGAAGGACCACCTTCGCATCGCATCAGTCAACGTCAACGGCCTCCGGGCTGCCTACAAGAACGGTATGGCGGCATGGCTGGAGCCCCGCGAGGTGGACATTCTCTGCCTCCAGGAAGTCCGGGCGCCTGATGCGATCGTGCGCCAGCTGCTCGGTGATGGCTGGCACATCCTGCACGCCGAAGCCGAGGCCAAAGGCCGCGCGGGCGTCGCCATTGCGTCCCGTGACGAGCCGCTGGACACCCGCAACGGCATCGGCGACGACTACTTCGCCACCGCCGGCCGCTGGGTTGAGGCTGATTTCAGGGTGGCTGACGCCGCTGGGAACCCCGCGCAGCTGACCGTCGCCAGCGCCTACGTGCACTCCGGCGACGTGGGAACCCCGAAGCAGGTGGACAAGTACCGCTTCCTGGACGTCATGACCACCAGATTGCCGGAACTGACCAAGCACAGCGACCACGCCCTCGTGGTGGGCGACCTGAACGTGGGCCACACCGAGCGGGACATCAGGAACTGGAAGGGCAACGTCAAGAAGGCCGGCTTCCTGCCTGACGAGCGCGCCTACTTTGACCGCTTCTTCGGCGAGGACATCGGCTGGAAGGATGTCCACCGGGGCCTTGCTGGAGACGTCGACGGCCCCTACACCTGGTGGTCGCAGCGTGGCCAGGCGTTCGACAACGACACCGGATGGCGCATCGACTACCACATGGCAACCCCGGCACTCGCCGCCGCCGCGTTTTCGGCAGTGGTTGACCGGGCGCCCTCGTGGGACACCCGCTTCTCTGACCATGCTCCGCTGGTAGTGGACTACCGGCTCTAAGCCCCGAAGGTTCTTCCCATGACTAGCCCGACTTCACCGGTGACCAAAAAACGCATCCTCTCAGGGGCCAAGCCCACGGCCGACTCCCTGCACCTGGGCAACTACATTGGCGCTGTCCGCAACTGGGTGGACATGCAAGCCGAATATGATGCCGTCTTCTTCATCCCGGACCTTCACGCCATCACGGTGGACTTCGATCCCGCCGAACTGGCCAAGCGCACCCGTGTGGTTGCCGCGCAGTACATCGCCGCCGGCATCGACCCGGACAAGAGCATCTTCTTTGTGCAGTCCCATGTCCCCGAGCACGCCCAGCTGGCCTGGGCCCTGAACTGCATCACCGGTTTCGGCGAGGCATCCCGGATGACCCAGTTCAAGGACAAGACGCAGAAGTCGGGCTCGGACGCCGCGACGCTTGGCCTGTTCGCATACCCCACGCTCATGGCAGCAGACATCCTGCTGTACCAGACGGACCTCGTGCCGGTGGGCGAGGACCAGCGGCAGCATCTGGAGCTTACCCGCAACCTGGCCCAGCGCTTCAACACACGCTACGGCCACACGTTCACTGTGCCGGAGGCCACCATCCTCAAGGCCAGCGCCAAGATCTACGACCTGCAGAACCCCAGCGCCAAGATGTCCAAAACGGGGGAGTCGCCTAACGGTTCCATCCAGCTGCTGGAGGATCCCAAGCTCGCGGCCAAGCGCATCAAGTCCGCGGTCACCGACACCGGGTCCGAGGTCCGGTTCGATGCCGAAGCCAAGCCCGGGATCTCCAACCTCCTCACCATCTACTCCACCCTCACCGGGAAGTCCGTGGCCGAGCTGGAGGCTGCGTACGAGGGCAAGATGTACGGCCACCTGAAAGTGGACCTCGCGGAGGTCATGGTGGACTTCATCACGCCGCTGCGGAACCGCACCAATGAACTGATGGCCGACCCGGCCGAGCTGGACCGGCTCCTGGCCCAGGGTGCCGAACGGGCCAGGGAAATCGCCGCAGTGACCCTTGGTCAGGTCTATGAGCGCATGGGCTTCCTGCCGTCCCTCAGCCTTGCAGGAGTCCGCTAGCTCGATGTCCGCCGCCAGCAATGTCAGTGAAGGAATGAGCGTAGGCGTCATTCTGGGCTTTCCCCCTGCCATCGCCGAGGAACTTCAACGGTGGCGCGCTTCCTTCGGGGACCCCATGGCCGGGGTAATACCGGCGCACATCACGCTGGTCACCACCACACCCACCCAGGACTGGGCAGCCACTGAGGAGCACGTCCGCGAGGTGGCGCGGCGGCAGGTCCCGTTTATGGTCACCATTGCCGGGACCGGAACCTTCCGGCCGGTGTCCCCGGTGGTTTACATCAACGTGGAGGACGGGTTCGAGTCCTGCGTGGAGCTGCACGAAAAACTCCAGACGGGACCGCTGCACCGCGAACTGCCCTTCTCCTACCACCCGCATGTCACCATCGCCCACGATGTTGCGCCCGAAAGCCTGGACGAAGCCGAAACGGTGCTTGAAAGTTACCGGGCGACGTTCCCGGTGGTTAGCATGGGACTCTACGAGCACGATGCCGACGGCATCTGGCAGCTACGGGAAGAGTTGGACTTTGGGACCGAAACTGACGACGACGGCGGGTCCTTCGCCGCGGACGCCGACGCAAACGGAGCCACCGCTCCCCACTGAACATGTCCGCCTGAAGCTGGCCGTCATCCAGAAACGGATGGAGTGGGGCAAGGCCAGAAGGTCCGACGGCGGCCCGGTGGCCACCTCGCTGGCGATGCTGCAGTGGCTGCTTGCCCGGCTAAATACCTTCCGCCCGATGCGCGCCTGGCAGCACTACAACCTCCAGCACGGCCCGTTGATGAGCGCCGGCATCGGCTTCAATATGTTCTTCTCCATCACGGGCCTGCTGGCCACGGGTTTCTCCGTTGCCGGCCTGGTGCTGCGGGGACAGCCCGCCCTGCTGGACACCATCATCGGCAGCGTGGCCCAAAGCGCACCCGGACTGCTGAAGGTGCGCGGGGGAGAAGGGCTGGTTGATCCGACGGACCTCCTGAACCCGGACGGCCTCGGCTGGACTGCCGTGATTGCGGCCGTGGTTACAGTCATCACGTCGCTGCGCTGGATCGCCGGGATCCGCGACGGCCTGCGCGGCGTGGTGCAGCTGCCGCCCCTGAAGATCAATCCGATTGTCCTCAAATTCCGCGACGCCGGCACCCTCCTGCTCCTGGGAGTGGCCCTGGTGATCAGTGCCGGGGCATCCCTGGTGTTCGGCACGGCGGCCGGCTGGGTCACCGACTTCCTGCAGCTGGATCCGGCGGTGGCAGGTCCGCTGACCACCGTTGTAAAGATCGGTGTGCCGCTCACACTCAACTGGGTCACGGCGGTCATCATGTTCCGGCTGGCCGGTGGCCTCAAGCTCTCCCGGCGGGCATTCCTGGAGGGAACCATCCTTGCCGCCGTGGGCACCACGGTCCTGCAGGTGTTCAGCACCGAACTGCTGGCCGGCGCGGGACGGAACCCCATCCTGGCCCCGTTCGCCATCATCATCGGCCTGCTGATCTGGTTCAACCTGGTCAGCCAGGTCTACCTGGTGTCCGCCGGCTGGTCCACCATCCGCGAAGCGGACCTCAGGAACGCGCCTGCCGGCCAGGACAAGGCCCTGTGGGGCTCCCGGCAGGTCCAGCCTGGAAAGGTTCCACTGGAGGGCCACGTCGACGGAAAGCGCCCCGGTGCGGGGCACCCAGGAAGCCCGGCAGTTACTTCCCGGCGTCGAGGTACTGGTCGGCCCAGGCAGAAATAATCCTGGCCGCCCGGGCCGCCTGGCCCTTGCCGGTCAGCAGATGGTCGCTGCCCTCGAGGGAGACGAAGTTCCGTGGATGGCGTGCCGTCTGGAAAATGGTGCTGGCGTTCTCGATGCCCACGGTGTTGTCCGTGGGGGAGTGGAGCACCATCAGCGGCTTGTGCAGTTGCCGGATGCAGTCCGTGAGGTCCGCGTTCTCCAGGTCCTCCACAAAGTGCTTCCGGATCTCCACCCGTTTCCCGCCAAGGTCCACTTCCGCGCTGCCCTCGCTCAGGATCTTGTCCAGTGCGGCGTCAAAGACGTGGGCCACGTGCTTGGGTGAGAACGGTGCAGCCACTGTTGCGACCGCGTCCAGCTCCGGGATCTGGCGGGCGGCCGAAAGCACCGCCGCGCCACCGAAGGAATGGCCCACCAGCAGGGAGATGGCCTTCCCCTGGCTGCGCATGAACTCGGCGGCCACCACGGTGTCCGCCACCTTGTGGCTGAAGGAGCCCTCCGACCAATAACCTGCGGACTCGCCCAGCCCCAGGTTGTCGAACCGGAGCATCCCGATGCCGGTGTCAGCCAGGGCTTTGCACATGCGGGACGCCGCCGGGCTGTCCTTGCCCAGCGTGAAACCGTGGGAGAACACGCCCCAGCCCCGCACCGGCCCCTCCGGGATATCGATGATGCCGGACAGGAGCTCGCCGGTGGATCCTTCGAAGCTGACTTTTTCGGAGCGGGACATCGCGTGCTGCTTTCGTTGGTGGCGTCAGGTCTTAAACAACGACGGCGCCCATCCCACCTAAGGTGGGTGACGCCGTCGTAAGCAAGAACCTGAATTAGATCTTACGGGAGAGAATTGCCTGCTTGACCTCGGCAATTGCCTGGGTCACCTGGATGCCACGTGGGCATGCTTCGGAGCAGTTGAAGGTGGTGCGGCAACGCCACACGCCTTCCTTGTCGTTCAGGATTTCCAGACGCATGTCGCCGGCATCATCACGGGAATCGAAGATGAAGCGGTGGGCGTTGACGATCGCGGCCGGGCCGAAGTACTGGCCATCGGTCCAGAACACCGGGCAGGAGGACGTGCACGCCGCGCAGAGGATGCACTTGGTGGTGTCGTCGAAACGTTCACGGTCCTCGGCGGACTGCAGGCGTTCCTTGGTGGGTTCGTGGCCCTTGTTGATCAGGAACGGCATGACTTCGCGGAAGGACTGGAAGAACGGCTCCATGTCCACGATCAGGTCCTTCTCCACCGGCAGGCCCTTGATGGGCTCAACGGTGATGGGCTTGGTGGTGTCCAAGTCCTTCAGGAGCGTCTTGCAGGCAAGGCGGTTGCGGCCGTTGATGCGCATGGCATCGGAACCGCAGACACCGTGGGCGCAGGAACGGCGGAATGAAACGCTGCCGTCAATTTCCCACTTGACCTTGTGCAGGGCGTCCAGCACGCGGTCGGTGCCGTACATGGTCACCTTGAAGTCGTCCCAGGTGGCGTCCTCGGACACCTCAGGGTTGTAACGGCGGACGCGCAGGGTGACGTCGAACGTGGGGATCTCTCCGCCGCCTCCGATGTGTGCGGGCAGTTCGATCTTGGAGGCTGGTTCAGCAAGTTCAGCGGTCATCTTAGTACTTCCTCACCATCGGCTCGTAGCGGGTAAAGACAACCGGTTTGGTGCCCAGACGGATGCCGGCTGTTGTTTCCGCGGTCCCCGCGGTGCCGTCGGCCGGGGCGCGGTCATCCTTGTACGCCATGGAGTGCTTCATGAATTTTTCGTCGTCGCGTTCCGGGAAGTCCTCGCGGAAGTGTCCGCCGCGGGATTCCTCCCGGTGCAGGGCCGCCACGGTCATGACCTTGGCCAGTTCCAGCAGGAAGCCCAGCTCGACGGCCTCGAGCAGGTCCAGGTTGAAGCGCTTGCCCTTGTCCTGGACGCTGATCTTCTTGTACCGCGCCTCGAAGGACTCGATGTCCCTCAGGACCTGGTTCAGCGTGTCAGCCGTACGGAACACCTGCATGTTGGCGTCCATGGTGTCCTGGAGCTCCTTGCGGATTACCGCCACCTTCTCGTCGCCGTTGCCGTTGCGGGCAATATCCAGCAGCTCGATGGTGTAAGCCTCCGGGTCCTCCGGGAGGTCCACGAAGTCAGCAGTCTTGGCGTACTCGGCGGCAGCGATGCCGGCGCGCTTGCCGAACACGTTGATGTCCAGCAGTGAGTTGGTGCCCAGGCGGTTGGAACCGTGGACCGAAACGCAGGCAACCTCGCCGGCGGCGTACAGGCCCGGGATGACGGTGTCGTTGTCCTGCAGGACTTCGGTGGTGATGTTGGTGGGGATGCCGCCCATGGCGTAGTGCGCCGTGGGGAACACCGGAACCGGCTCTGTGTACGGTTCCACACCCAGGTAGGTGCGGGCGAACTCGGTGATGTCAGGGAGTTTGGCATCGATGTGCGCCGGCTCCAGGTGGGTCAGGTCCAGGAGGACGTAGTCCTTGTTGGGGCCGCAGCCGCGGCCTTCACGGACTTCGTTGGCCATGGAGCGGGCCACGATGTCACGCGGTGCCAGGTCCTTGATAGTAGGGGCGTAGCGCTCCATAAAGCGTTCACCCTCGGAGTTACGCAGGATAGCGCCCTCGCCGCGTGCGGCTTCGGAAAGCAGGATGCCCAGGCCGGCGAGGCCTGTCGGGTGGAACTGGAAGAACTCCATGTCCTCCAGCGGGATGCCACGGCGGAAGGCGATGCCCATGCCGTCACCGGTCAGGGTGTGGGCGTTGGAGGTGGTCTTGAAGACCTTGCCGGCGCCGCCGGAAGCGAAGATCACGGACTTGGCCTGGAACACGTGCAGCTCACCGGAGGCGAGGTCATAGGACACGACGCCGGCAACACGCTTCTGTTTGTACGGCGTGCCGTCCTCGCGGACCGCGTCTTCCTCGACCGTCAGGAGGTCCAGGACGTAGTACTCGTTGTAGAACTCCACGTTGTGCTTGACGCAGTTCTGGTACAGCGTCTGCAGGATCATGTGGCCGGTGCGGTCTGCTGCGTAGCAGGCACGGCGTACGGGTGCCTTGCCGTGGTCACGGGTGTGGCCGCCGAAGCGGCGCTGGTCGATCCGGCCTTCGGGCGTGCGGTTGAACGGCAGGCCCATCTTTTCCAGGTCCAGCACGGCGTCGATGGCTTCCTTCGCCATGACCTCGGCGGCGTCCTGGTCAACCAGGTAGTCGCCGCCCTTAATGGTGTCGAACGTGTGCCATTCCCAGTTGTCTTCTTCGACATTGGCAAGGGCCGCACACATGCCACCCTGCGCAGCACCGGTGTGCGAGCGGGTGGGGTAGAGCTTGGTCAGTACTGCTGTTCGCGCGCGCTGACCGGACTCGATCGCGGCGCGCATGCCAGCGCCACCGGCACCGACGATGACTACGTCGTACTTATGGACCTGCATACTTGGGCGCTCTTTCTCTCAAAATTCGCTATAAAACAACGGGCGGGCGTTGCCTGCACCGCAAAACACAGCCTGCGGCTCACCGCGGGCAGCGGCTGAACTGGCTACGAGGGGCAGAAGCCGCCGGGCAGCGGAACGCCGTCAACCACGGGGCACGGGTTGAAAGTGAAGATCACCAGGGTGCCAAGGACGATGATCACGGTGGTGGCCGCGTAGAGGACGATCTTGAGCCAGAGACGGGTGGAATCCTTCTCGGCGTAGTCGTTGATGATGGTGCGTACGCCGTTGGTGCCGTGCAGCATGGCCAGCCACAGCATGGCGAGGTCCCAGACCTGCCAGAACGGGTCAGCCCACTTGCCGGCGACGAAGCCGAAGTCGATGGCGCGGATGCCCTCACCCACCAGGAGGTTCACGAAGAGGTGCCCGAAGATGAGCACCACCAGCACTACGCCGGACAGGCGCATGAACAGCCACGCGAACATTTCGAAGTTGCCCCGGCTGGCGCCCGTGCGGCGGTACTGGGGGGAGATCTTGCCGCTGCTGTTTTTCCCACTGCTGTTTTTCCCACTGCGTGGGCTGTCGATAGTTGCAGTCATGGCTTAGTGACCTCCGAGTGCGAGGGAAAGGTGGCGGATGGAGAAGCCGACCATAACAACTACCCACAGGGCCAGGACGGTCCACAGCATCTGGCGCTGGTACTTGGCGCCCTTCTTCCAGAAGTCGACGGCGATAATCCGCAGGCCGTTAAAGGCGTGGAAAACAATCGCGGCAACCAGGCCCGTTTCACCCAGGGCCATAAGGGGGTTCTTGTAGGCACCGATGACAGCCGTGTAGGCCTCCGGAGACACACGCACCAATGAGGTGTCCAGCACATGGACCAACAAGAAGAAAAAGATCACTACACCGGTAATCCGGTGTCCTACCCAGGACCACATGCCTTCACGGCCGCGGTACAAGGTGCCAGCTGGTTTTGTCGGCACTGATAAACCTCCCTGCAACACAGCGGCGCTGGCATGAGATCCACGCGGGGGGAACGCCTGCTGCGAGAGCAACTCGTAGCTCAGGCCTAAATCTAGGCTTCGCTCACAGCTTATTCAATTTAGGAACTCCTTGGTGACCCGCAATGCCCGCGTTTTGCCTGCATATGAGACGAACACCACACTAAGGCGCGCCCTCGGGCGTTGGCGGAGGGTTCTGAAGGGGCAGTTCACGGCTCGTCAGCTAAAGTAGGCGGTGATGAGTACAGACACAGTGACAAGCCCGGATTCACCCCTGAACCGCTTCATTGCGGTGATTCCGGCAGGCGGAGTGGGGACCCGCCTTTGGCCCCTGTCGCGAGCAGCCGCTCCAAAATTCCTGCACGACCTCACGGGGTCCGGCAGCACTTTGCTGCGCGCAACCTACGACCGGCTGGAGCCGCTCGCAGGCAGGAACGTCCTTGTGGTGACCGGCACTGCGCACCGGGCCGCCGTCTGCCGGCAACTGCCCGAGGTCCAGGAGTCGGACCTGGTCCTGGAGAGCGAGCCCAAGGATTCCGGCGCCGCCATCGGCCTGGCTGCCGCCATCCTGTATGAGCGCGACCCGGACACCATCATGGGTTCCTTCGCCGCGGACCAGGTCATCAGTCCTGACCACCTCTTCCAGGCAGCCGTCCGCGAGGCCATCCACACGGCTGCCGCCGGCAAGATCGTGACGATCGGCATCAAGCCGACGCACCCGTCCACGGGCTTCGGCTACATCCGCGCCGGCGAGGCGCTCCACATCAACGGTGCGCCCAGCGCCCAGGCCGTGGTGGAGTTCGTGGAAAAGCCGGACGAGGAAGTTGCCCAGCAGTATGTGGACAGCGGCGAGTATGTCTGGAACGCAGGAATGTTCGTGGCTCCCGTTGCCCTGATGCTGAGGCACCTTGAGGCCAACCAGCCGGAGCTGTTCAAGGGCCTCCAGGAGATCGCCCAGGCCTGGGACACTCCCGAACGTGACGCCGTCACAGCCCGCGTCTGGCCCACGTTGCCCAAGATCGCCATTGACTATGCGGTGGCCGAGCCTGCCGCCGCTGCCGGCGATGTTGCCGTTGTGCCGGGCACCTTCGGTTGGGACGACGTCGGGGACTTTGCTTCGGTGGGCCGGCTCAACAGTGCGCGGGAAGTCGATGACGTCACCGTTATCGGTGAAGGCGCCCGGGTTTTCACCGAAAACGCGAGCGGTGTGGTGGTTTCGGACACGAAGCGCGTGATCGCCCTGATCGGCATCAAGGACGTGGTCATCGTTGACACGGGCGATGCCCTCCTGGTGACCACCAAGCAGCACGCGCAGCGGGTGAAGGGAGCCGTTGACGCGCTCAAGGCCAGTGGCGATACCGACGTTCTGTAACCCGGTCGGGAGTGTTCAGCCGCGGCACAATCTGTAACGCGCCCGCCCTGATGACGCTATTCCGTGGACGCTCGCTAGAGTAAATGAGTGCGTAATTACACTACTGAAGCCGAGCCCACCGCATTAGTGCGGCCATGGTTGGAACCCCTCCTGCCGGAGCTGATCGACTTCCGCCGGGATTTGCATGCGCACCCCGAGCTTTCCTTCAAGGAATTCCGCACCACGGACAAGCTGGTGGAGCGGCTCGAAGCAGCCGGACTGTCCCCGCGGCGGCTTGAAGGTACCGGCCTCACCGTCGACATCGGCGAGGGGCCCATCGCCACAGCGCTCCGCGGCGATATTGACGCCCTGCCAATCATCGAGGAAACGGGCCTGCCGTTTGCCTCCAAGAACCATGGCGTCACCCATGCGTGCGGACACGATGTCCACACTGCCACCATGCTCGGCGTTGCCCTGGTCCTCCAGAGCATGCATCAGGAGTCGCCGCTGGGCGGTTCCGTTCGGATCATCTTCCAGCCGGCCGAGGAAACCATGCCGGGCGGCGCGCTTTCCTGCATCGAGCAGGGCGTCCTGGAGGGTGTGCCGCGCATATTTGCGCTGCACTGTGACCCGAGGATCGACGTCGGACGCATCGGTACGCGCATCGGCGCAATTACGTCCGCTTCGGACACCATCAAGATCGAGCTGAGCGGCCGCGGCGGCCATACGTCCCGCCCGCACCTTACCGAGGACCTGGTCTTCGCCCTGGCGCAGATCGCGGTCAACGTTCCGGCCGTGCTTTCACGCCGGGTGGATGTCCGCAGCGGAGTATCCGTGGTCTGGGGCCAGATCAACGCCGGATCGGCACCCAATGCCATCCCGGGCACCGGTTACATGTCAGGCACCATGCGCTGCCTCGACCGCGATGCCTGGCATGACGCCGGCGAGCTCCTGGATGAAGTCGTGCAGCAGGTGGCCGCGCCCTATGGAGTGGAGGTCCATCTGGAACACACCAGGGGTGTCCCGCCGGTGGTGAACTCTGAGGACGAGACAGCGCTGATCGAGGCTGCGGCCCGCGCTGAAATCGGTGAGGGCGCCGTGGTGCTGACGCCGCAGTCCATGGGTGGTGAGGATTTCGCCTGGTTCCTGGCTGAACGTCCCGGCGCGATGATGCGCCTGGGCACCAAAACCCCGGGCGGCGAAGAGTATGACCTGCACCGCGGTGACTACATCCTGGACGAACGTGCCCTGGGCCTGGGTATCCAGGTCCTCACCGCGGCAGCCCTCCGGACCATCCGCGACCTTTAGCCCCCGCACCGCGCCCCTGACCTGGCGCGAACGGACACTTAAGCCTCCAATACGCGCTTTTTTTAATGAGGTAAGTTGTGCACAATTGAATTGTGGACTATCGTCTTAGGTGTGAGTGAAGCCCCCCGCCTCGACCGCCAGGTGTGTTTTGCCCTGTACTCCGCGTCCCGCGCGGCAACAGCGGTCTACCGCCCCGTCCTGGAAGACCTCGGCCTGACGTACCCGCAGTATCTGGTGATGCTGGTCCTATGGGAATCGGAGCCGAAGGGCGTCAAGGAGCTCGGCGAGGAGCTGGGTCTTGACTCAGGCACGCTGTCGCCGCTGCTCAAGCGACTCGAGGCCATGGGGCTCGTGGAGCGCCGCCGGTCCGGGGAGGACGAGCGCCGCGTGGCAGTACATCTGACCCCGGCCGGACGCTCGCTCAGCAGCAAAGCCAACGCGATTCCACGGCACCTGGCGGACGCCGCCGGTTTGTCGGCCGATGAGCTGGAACAGCTTCGCACCACTCTGGAAAGGCTCACCGAAGCCCTTCACCGCGCGCACTGAGCCGCAAGATTTTCGAGTTTCACATCCAACAGGACGGACCGTATATGAAGACTCTCTACACTGCCGAGGCCCTGGCTTCAGGCGAGGGCCGCGACGGCAACGCGCGCACCAAGGATGGGAAGCTGGAGGTCAGTCTTGCCAGTCCCGTGGAGCTTGGCGGTGATGGCCTGGGCACAAACCCGGAGCAGCTGTTTGCCGCCGGCTACGCCGCGTGCTTCCACTCGGCACTCCGCCTTGTCGGGCGCAAGGAACGTGCCGACCTCACCGACTCGGCGGTGGCCGCCAAGATCCACTTCGGCGCCCTGGACGACGGCATAGGTTACGGCCTCGCGGCCGAACTCGAAATCGCCGTCCCGGCCCTGGACCTCGCCACCGCCGAGTCCCTGGTAGCCAAAGCCCACCAGATCTGCCCCTATTCCAACGCCACCCGCGGAAACATGACCGTGGACATCAAGATCCTGGAGTTCGCAGCATGAGCCTGACAACTGCACTGCCCACGTCCACCCGTGAAATCCGCCTGGCCTCACGTCCGGTAGGGCGTCCCGTCAGTGAGAACTTCCAGCTGGCAGAGTCACCGCTGCCGGCGCTTCAGGACGGCCAGATCCTGGTCCGCAACCTCTACATCTCCGTGGACCCCTACATGCGCGGCCGCATGAATGACGTCAAGTCGTACTCCGCGCCGTTCGCGCTGGATACAGCGCTCGACGGCGGCGCAATCGGTGAGGTCATCGCGTCCCGGGCCGAGGGGCGAAAGGTGGGGGACGCCGTCGTACATCAACTTGGCTGGCGGGAATTCGCGGTCCTGGAAGCAGGGGCAACCTCGATTGCCCGCAGGGACCTTGCTCCAGCGTCGGCGTACCTTGGCGCGCTGGGCATGACAGGGCTGACGGCCTACACCGGGCTGCTCAAAGTGGCCGAGTTCAAACCCGGCGATGCCGTATTTGTATCCGGTGCTGCAGGCGCCGTGGGCTCGCTTGTTGGCCAGATCGCCAAGGCGATGGGCGCTTCGAGGGTCATCGGCAGCGCAGGAACCCCGGAGAAGGTGGCCCGGCTCCTGGAACTGGGCTTCGACGCCGCGTTCAACTACAACGACGGGCCGGTGCGCGAACAGCTTGCGCAGGCCGCAGGACCCGTAGGGATTGATGTGTATTTCGATAACGTGGGCGGCGAGCACCTGGAAGCCGCCCTGACTGTCCTTAACGTGGACGGCCGCGTGGCCATGTGCGGCGCCATCGCCCAGTACAACTCCACCGAACCCACACCGGCCCCGCGGAACCTCATGCTCGCCATTGGCAAGCAGCTCACCCTGCGCGGGTTCCTGGTCAGTGGACAGCGCCAGCACAGTGCTGAATTCTTCGGGAAAATGTCAGCCTGGCTTGCGGACGGTTCAGTCCAGTACGACGAGACTGTGGTGGATGGACTGGAGAATGCGCCCCAGGCCTTCATGGATCTGCTCGAGGGCGCGAACACCGGCAAGATGCTGGTGCGCGTCTAAGCTCCCCACCAGTGCGAACGGACACTTGGGACCCCTCCCGGCGGGTCCCAAGTGTCCGTTCGTACTTAACCAAAGGGGTCCGGCCAAGACGCCTTCTACTGGTTGGTAACAAGTTCTCAACAATCTTCAGGATCCTGCTCCAATGGGGTAGCGGATGTGTCGCGGCCCACTAATGTTGCTGCTATCAGTGCGCTTCGGCGCAGTGCTGCGAAGCCCTCAGTGAAAACAGAATTTCAGTGTAGAAACGGACACTCATTGAATTCGAGTCGTAGCGCCACTCTCTCCTGGAGGAAAATTGAAGAACACACTGCGCGCTAAATTCAAACGCGGTTCAATGGTCGGCGTAGCCTCAGTGGGTGCCACGGCGCTTCTGCTGACTGGCTGCGGCGCGGCCCCCGAGGCCGGAAGCACCGCCACCGCCACGGCCAGTGACTACACCGGCTGCATCGTCTCTGACTCCGGCGGATTCGATGACCAGTCATTCAACCAGTCCTCTTATGAGGGCCTGAAGAAGGCTGAGGCCGACCTGGGCATCAAGGTCAACCAGGTCGAGTCCAAGACCAATAACGACTTCGAACCAAACCTCCGTGCCATGGTTGCCGCAAACTGCGACCTCACCCTGACCGTCGGCTTCCTGCTGGGTGACGCCACCAAGACCCAGGCCGCGGCAAACCCGGACAGCCACTTTGCCATCATCGACTTCGCCTACGACCCGCCCATCAGCAACGTCAAGCCCATCATCTACGACACCGCCCAGGCTGCCTTCCTCGCCGGATACCTCGCCGCAGGCACCACCAAGACCGGAACTGTTGCCACCTTCGGCGGCATCAAGATCCCCACGGTAACCATCTTCATGGACGGCTACGCCGACGGCGTGAAGTACTACAACGAGAAGAAGGGCACCAGCGTCAAGGTCCTTGGCTGGGACAAGACCGCACAAGACGGCAGCTTTACCGGTGACTTCGAAAAGCAGGACGTCGGCAAGCAGCTCACACGGAACTTCCTGGACCAGGGAGCGGACATTGTGATGCCCGTAGCCGGTCCGGTGGGCAAGGGCGCCGGCGCCGCGCTGAACGAAGCGAAGACGGCCGGCAAGGACGTCAAGATGATCTGGGTCGACTCCGATGGATTCCTGACTGCACCGGAATACAAGGACATCATGCTGTCCTCGGTCATGAAGCTCATGGGTGAGGCGGTTGAGACCGTCGTGAAGGAAGACAAGGACGGGAAGTTCACCAACACGCCGTACGTTGGCACTCTGGCTAACGGCGGCGTCCAGCTGGCACCGTTCCACAGCTTCGACTCCCAGGTTTCTGCCGATCTGAAGGCGGAGCTGGACCAGCTCAAAAAGGACATCGTCGACGGGAAGCTGAAGATCGAGTCAGCGGCAAGTCCCAAGGCATAGTCATCCTCGCCAAGCGCCACCCCCGGGTTGGTCATCGACCGCCCGGGAGGTGGCGCTTTGCGTTGGAATGCTTGCCTCAGCGCTGCCGCCCGCCGGGGCCGCAGGCACTAGGCTGTTGCTGCAGCCTCATATCCCGTCCGGTTCGTGTACGGACGCTTCGAGATTGGTCAGAGTTTTGAAACTTGAACTCAGAGGGATCACCAAACGCTTCGGCTCCCTGCTCGCCAACGATCACATTGACGTGGTGGTTGAACCCGGACAGATCCACTGTCTGCTGGGCGAGAACGGGGCCGGCAAGTCCACCCTGATGAATGTGCTGTACGGGCTCTACGAGCCTTCCGAAGGTGAGATCCTCATCGATGACAAACCCGTTTCCTTCCGCGGGCCAGGCGACGCCATGGCGGCCGGGATCGGCATGGTCCACCAGCACTTCATGCTGGTCCCTGTTTTCACCGTTGCGGAGAACGTGGCTCTCGGGGCCGAGACCACCAACGCCGGCGGTTTCCTCGACCTGGAGGATACCCGCCGCAAGATCAAACAGATTTCTGACCGCTACGGGTTCGACGTCGATCCGGACGCGCTGGTGGAGGACCTCCCCGTGGGCGTCCAGCAGCGCGTGGAAATCATCAAGGCATTGGTCCGCGACGCCAAGGTACTGATCCTGGATGAGCCCACTGCTGTGCTGACGCCCCAGGAAACAGATGAACTCCTGGACATCATGCGCCAGCTTAAGTCCAACGGAACCTCACTTGTCTTCATTTCGCACAAGCTGCGCGAAGTGAAGGCTGTCTCGGACACCATCACTGTGATCCGGCGCGGCAAGGTAGTGGGTTCCGCCGCTCCCGGCGACTCCACAGCGGAGCTGGCCTCCATGATGGTGGGACGTGCCGTCAGCCTCACGCTCGACAAAGCCCCCGCCAACCCCAAAGAGAAGACCTTCCAGGTCAAGGACCTCACGGTCATAGCTCCGAACGGGCAGCACACTGTGGACGGCATCAGCTTCGACATTGCGCGCGGAGAGATCCTGGCCGTCGCGGGCGTCCAGGGCAACGGCCAGACGGAACTGACCGAAGCCATCCTTGGACTGCAGGAGCGCGTGCAGGGCTCCGTCCTGCTGGACAACGTAGAACTCGTTGGGCGCAGCGTGAAGGACGTACTGAACGCCGGCGTCGGCTTCGTCCCGGAAGACCGGTCTGTTGATGGCCTCATCGGCACGTTCTCGATCGCCGAAAACCTGGTCCTTGACCGTTACGATCAGCCGCCGTTTGCCAAGGGCATCAGCATGAGCCCGGCGAAGGTCCTGGAGAACGCGAAGTCGCGGATCGATGAGTTCGACGTGCGGACGACGTCGGGCCTCCTGGCTGCCGGCACGCTGTCCGGCGGAAACCAGCAGAAAGTGGTCATGGCACGGGAGCTGTCCCGGCCGCTGCGCCTCTTCATCGCATCGCAGCCCACCCGGGGTGTAGACGTGGGGTCCATCGAGTTCCTGCACAAACGGATCGTCGCGGAACGGGACCAGGGCACGCCTGTCATGATCATCTCCACGGAACTGGATGAGGTCATGGAACTGGCTGACCGCATCGCTGTGCTCTACAAGGGCAAGCTCGTAGGAATCGTTCCCGCAGGAACCGGACGCGACGTCCTGGGCCTGATGATGGCGGGCATCTCACCGGAAGATGCCGCCAGCGCAGACAACACGAAGTCACCGACCGGCGCTGACACGCCATCCGCTGACCTTACTGACTCCGCGGCCGCAGAAAGCCGCGGAACCTCCCGCGCCGAAGGAGGCGATCATGCCTGAAGAGCATCCCCCTAAGCATGCAGACCAGCACCCTAAACCGGACGCGCCCACCCCGGCGGCCGGAGAAAACGCCGCCGGGGTGGCGGTGGACACGGCCGGCGGAGCCATCAGCCCTTCAGCCGTTCCTGCCAGCGCCCAAAGCGGAAAGCTGCCCGGGGGACCGGACACGCTGGTCCGGAAGATTTTCACCGGCAGCGGCATGGTCTCGGTCCTGGCGGTGCTGCTGGCCCTCGTCATCGGCGGGCTACTTATTGCCACCACGGACGCACGCGTCAGCGCCACCTCGGCCTACCTTTTCGCCCGGCCCACCGATTTCCTTTTTGCTGTCTGGGACGCTGCCACCCGGTCCTACGTGGCCTTGTTCCAAGGGTCCGTCTTCAACCCCAAGGGTTCGAACCTGGCCGTCCGGTTCGCGCCGCTGATGGACACCCTCACCATCGCCACGCCGCTCATCACGGCTGGCCTCGGCGTTGCGCTCGCATTCCGGGCAGGCCTGTTCAACATTGGTGCCCAAGGGCAGATCATTATGGCCGGCATCCTGGCGGCCTGGGTTGGTTTTGCCCTGCACCTTCCCCTGGGCCTGCACCTTTTGCTGGTGCTCGTTGCCGGCATCGTTGGTGGTGCGCTCTGGGGTGGCCTGGTAGGCCTTCTCAAAGCCCGGACCGGCGCCCACGAAGTCATCCTGACCATCATGTTCAACTACATCGCCCTCTACTTCCTGCGGTACCTGCTGAACACTCCGGCGTTCCAGCGCCCGGGGGAGTCCAACCCGATCTCGCCTATCCTGGATCCCACCGCGATCTACCCCCAGATTTTCGGCTCCCAGTACCGCCTGCACCTTGGGTTTGTCCTGGCCATCGCGGCCACCGTCCTGGTGTGGTGGCTGCTGAACCGTTCTACCGTCGGCTTTGAATTCCGGGCCGTCGGGGCCAACCCGAAGGCCGCGCTGACCGCGGGAATCAACGTCCCGCGGTCCACCATCCTGGTCATGGCAATAGCCGGTGCGCTCGCCGGAATGTCGGGCGTAGCCCAGGTGGCGGGCACGGAAAAGGTCCTTACCGATGGGGTGGCGGCGACGTACGGGTTTGACGCCATCACGGTGGCGCTGCTTGGACGTTCGACGCCGTGGGGCACCTTCGCTGCCGGCCTGCTGTTCGGTGCCTTCCGTGCCGGTGCCGTGCAGATGCAGATCCAGACCGGGACCCCCATCGACATTGTCCTGGTGGTCCAGTCGCTGATCGTCCTCTTTATCGCGGCACCTCCGTTGGTACGGGCAGTCTTCGGGCTGAACCCCCGACGCAAGAAACCGGCCAGGGCCGGAAAATCCCAGCAGGCAGCAACCACCGGAGGCGCAGCGTGAGCGCAACAGCAACATCGCCCGTGCCGGGACGCGGAACGCCCGGAACAGCGCCGGAGTCCAGCGACGCGCAGGCCGCGTCCGGCAAACCGGTGCTTTGGAAAACTCCAGTCCTGCTGTCGGGGCTGGGACTCGTGGCCTTCATTTTCTTCGGCCTGATGGGGTCAGCGCAGACCGCCAGGTTCGGAGTTTCCACCGGCGGGGATTTCTTCCAACTCCCTGCGCTGGAAGTTCCGGCGATGCCGGGCGGTATTGTCCTCTCGGTCCTTATGCTTGGGCTGGCGGCCTACGCCGTCTATCTGAAGACCAAGGCCCGGCCGGTCCCGGCCTGGCTGACCATCACCTTTACGGTGCTGTTCGTGGCAGCCTTCCTGATCTGGGTAGTTGGCGGTGCCCGGACGCCCAGCATTTCGCTGGCCGGGCTCATCGCCGGTTCGGTCACCCTGGCCGTCCCGCTGGTTTTCGGCTCGCTGTCCGGCGTATTGTGCGAACGCGTCGGGGTGGTCAACATCGCGATCGAAGGCCAACTCCTGGGCGGTGCCTTCACCGCGGCAATCGTGGCCAGCATTACACAGAACCCCTTCGTGGGGCTGCTCGCGGCTGCTGTGGCCGGCGCAGCGGTGTCCATGGTGCTCGCTGTGTTCAGCATCAAGTACCTGGTCAACCAGATTATCGTCGGCGTAGTACTCAACGTCCTGGTTTCCGGTGTCACGGGCTTCCTGTTCAGCACCGTTATGCAGGCGGATAAAGCCAGGTTCAACTCACCGCCCGGCCTGGACATCGTAGAGGTTCCCATTCTCTCCGGCATTCCGATCCTCGGTCCCATCCTGTTTAAGCAGTCGGTGGTGGGCTACCTGATGTACGTTGCCGTCATTGTCGTATGGGTTGGGCTGTTCAAAACCAGATGGGGCCTGCGGGTCCGGGCCGTGGGGGAACACCCGCAGGCCGCCGACACAATGGGCATTAATGTTAATGCGACGCGTTTTTGGAACGTCACGCTGGGGGGCGCCATCGCCGGTATCGGCGGTTCATTCTTCACGCTCGTGGCCATCGACAGCTTCACGAAGGAGATTTCCGGCGGACGAGGCTTCATTGCACTCGCCGCGCTGATTTTCGGACGCTGGAACCCTATAGGGGCCTTTTTCGCCGCCCTGTTGTTCGGCTTCGCAGACAACCTGCAGAGCATTGTGACTATCATCGGAACCCCGGTGCCGAGCCAGTTCATGGCCATGCTGCCCTACCTGGTGACAGTGCTGGCCGTGGCCGGGCTGGTGGGCCGGTCCAGGCCACCGGCGGCCAGCGGCATCCCGTACGTCAAAGGATGACGGCCATGGAACAGCATCGGGCTTCGCTCGGCGTCGATTGGCGGGCCCTCGAGGCGGCGGCCGTAGACGCCATGAAAAAGGCCTATGTCCCGTATTCGAAGTTTCCGGTGGGGGCCGCGGCCATCACGGAGGACGGCAGGCTGGTCAGCGGCTGCAACGTGGAGAACGCCAGCTACGGGCTCACCCTGTGCGCTGAATGCGCACTGGTGGGAAACCTGCACATGACCGGCGGTGGGCTGCTGCGCGCCTTCTACTGTGTGGACTCCGCCGGAAACGTCCTGATGCCGTGTGGCCGCTGCCGGCAACTTCTCTATGAATTCCGCGCCCCCGACATGGAGCTTATGACCACCCACGGCATCAAAACCATGGACCAGGTGCTGCCCGACGCCTTTGGTCCCCAAAACCTGGAGGACCCAAGGTGACACAGGCAACTGAGGCATTCGATGCCGTCGATATCATCCGCACCAAGCGGGACCGGGGCGTCCTCAGCCCGGAACAGATCGACTGGACCATCGACGCCTACACGCGCGGGGTCATCGCGGACGAACAGATGGCCGCGTTGAACATGGCCATCCTGCTCAACGGCATGGACCGTGCCGAAATTTCGCGCTGGACGGCCGCCATGATCGCCTCGGGGGAACGGATGGACTTCAGTGGCCTCCGGCGGCCCGACGGCGGCCTGAAACCCACTACCGACAAGCATTCCACCGGGGGAGTGGGAGACAAGATCACGCTTCCGCTGGCTCCCCTGGTGGCTGTGTTCGGCGTGGCCGTGCCGCAGCTGTCCGGCCGCGGCCTTGGCCACACCGGAGGCACCTTGGACAAGCTGGAGTCGATCCCCGGCTGGCGGGCGGCCCTCAGCAACGGCGAAATGATGACCCAGCTTCAGGACATCGGCGCCGTGATCTGCGCTGCCGGGGCGGGGCTGGCCCCCGCGGACAAGAAGCTCTACGCACTGCGTGACGTCACCGGCACGGTGGAGGCGATCCCGCTGATCGCCTCCTCGATCATGAGTAAGAAGATCGCCGAAGGCACGGCGTCCCTGGTTCTGGACGTCAAGGTGGGCAGCGGGGCGTTTATGAAGGACGAGGCCCGGGCACGCGAACTGGCCGAAACCATGGTGGCCCTTGGCAAGGACGCGGGCGTGAACACCGTGGCGTTGCTGACCAACATGAGCACCCCGCTCGGCCTCACCGCGGGCAACGCGATCGAAGTGGGCGAATCCGTGGAGGTCCTGGCTGGCGGCGGCCCGGAGGACGTCGTCGAACTCACCGTCCGGCTGGCCGAAGAGATGCTGGCCTGCGCCGGCGTCCATGACGCCGATCCGCGCGCCGCGTTGAATGATGGCCGCGCCATGGACGTCTGGAACCGGATGATCGAGGCGCAGGGCGGAGACCCGCGCGCCAAGCTGCCGGTCGCCAGGGAATCCGAGGTCATTTATGCCCCGGCCGATGGTGTCCTGGTTGAGCTCGATGCGCTGGCAGTGGGCGTTGCGGCATGGCGTCTCGGGGCGGGGCGCGCCCGCAAGGAGGACGCCGTCCAGGCAGGGGCCGGAATCCGCATGCACGCAAAGCCCGGTGCCATGGTCCGTGCCGGTGAGCCGCTCATGACGCTGCTCACGGACACGCCGGATAAGTTCGCCCGCGCCAAGGAAGCCCTTGAACGCGCCGTGACGATCGCCCCGGAAGGGGCACGCCCGGCGCAACAGCTCATCATCGACCGAATAGCATAGGACAATGCAGGCCATCAATGACTTTATCCTCACTGCCGCCGGGCAGCCGTGGGTTCTCCTCCTTGTGCTGGCCTGCTGCCTGATTGACGGGTTTTTCCCGCCGATCCCCAGCGAATCCGTGGTGGTGGGCCTGGCCGCAGTCGCCGCCACCGCGGACGTCCCCAATCCGTGGATGCTGATGGCCGTCGCGGCCCTGGGCGCCTTCTCAGGCGACAACATCGCCTACTTCATCGGGCGCCGGGTGGGTACCCGGCGCTGGCACTGGATGCGCGGACCGCGTATGCAAGGGGCGTTCCGCTGGGCAGGCGACGAGCTCAGGAAACGGCCGGCGTCGCTGATCCTCGTGGCGCGGTTCATTCCCATCGGCAGGGTTGCCGTCAATCTCACGGCCGGCGTGACCCGCTATCCGCACCGGCGTTTCGCTGGCCTGACGGTGCTTTCCGCCGCGCTCTGGGCCTCTTACTCCGTGGGTATCGGGCTGTTCTTCGGCCAGTGGTTTGAAAACAACCATCTGCTCGGCGCGGCCATCGCAATCGTCTGCGCTGTGGGCCTTGGAATCTTGGTGGATCTGATCATTAACCGCATCCGGGGAAAGGTTCCTGTGGTGGAGCGGCTGAAGGATCCGGAAGCCTAGGGTTTGCGGCGTCCGAGCGTAGCGGGCGACGTCCCGGGCATGGGACACTGAAGAGCGATTAACGTCACTTCCGGCTGCATCATTTCGTCTAGGAGCAAGACCCGCGTGGAGTTTATTAATGAGGCCGTGCTCCATGCAGCGGGCCAATGGTGGATCTACCCGGTCCTTCTTGTGTTCTTCTTCATTGACGGCTTCGCCATGGTGGTTCCCAGCGAGACCCTTATCGTGGCGCTGGCCGCGTTTTCCCGGCACAGCGGTGAACCGAATCTCTGGATTCTGGGCGCGACTGCTCTGATCGGTGCCATGGCCGGTGACAACATGGCCTTTATGCTTGGCCGCAGGATCGGCCTTGACCGCTGGAAGTGGATGCGCCGACCCAAGGTGCAGAAGGCCTTTGGCTGGGCACGGTATGAACTCGAAAAGCGCGGCGCCGTCCTGATTTTCACGGCGCGCTATATTCCCTGGGGCCGGGTGGCGGTTAACTATGTGGCCGGCAGTACCGGTTTTGCGCACCGCCGGTTCTTCCTGCTGGACGCTTTCGCCTGTTTCACCTGGGTAGGGTATTCCATCGGCATCGGGCTGCTGGCCAGTTCCTTCCCGTGGCTTCACGACAACCCACTGCTCAGCGCGGGCATTGCCGTGGTGTTCGCCATCGTCCTCGGCGTCCTGATCGACCACCTGCTGCGTTGGTGGCATAAGCGTCTGGCGCGCAATGACGCCGAAACCGTGGATGAATGGCTCGACGGCGGGCCGGAAGGCGCCCTGCCGGCGCACAAAGCGGCTGCCCCGATGGTGGCCCCGGCGCCGGCTGATGCGGAGCAACGCGGAAAGTAGCGGCTGGCATAAGGCGCCTGCCGACCCTAAGGTTGGAAGGTGACTGAGCCTATTGTTGACGCTGCCCCTGCCATCGATTTCGACCTGAAGAGCCTGCCTAAGGTTTCGCTCCACGACCATCTGGACGGTGGTCTCCGACCAGCCACCATCATCGAACTGGCCGAGGCCGTTGGCCACAGGCTGCCCTCCTCCGACCCTGTTGCCCTGGGCGAGTGGTTCCGCGAATCCGCGGACTCCGGCTCACTGGTGCGGTATCTGGAGACGTTCGACCATACAGTCGCCGTGATGCAGACGAAGGAAGGCCTCATCCGCGTCGCCAAGGAATTCGTCGAAGACCTCGCGGACGACGGAGTGGTGTACGGCGAAGTGCGCTGGGCGCCGGAGCAGCACCTCCAAGAGGGCCTGTCCCTGGACGAGGTTGTTGAAGCCGTCCAGGAAGGCCTCGAAGCCGGCGTGGACGCCGTGACCGAGAGCGGCCGCGAAATCCAGGTGGGTCAGCTGATCACAGCCATGCGCCACGCAGACCGTGGCCAGGAAATCGCCGAACTCGCTGTCCGCCACCGCAACAAGGGCGCTGTGGGCTTTGACATTGCCGGAGCCGAAGACGGCTTCCTCCCGTCCAGGTTCAAGGACGCCTTCACCTACCTCGCCCAGCACAACTTCCCCGCGACCGTGCACGCCGGCGAAGCCGCCGGGCTCGAAAGCATCCAGTCCGCCCTCGTTGACGGCCGGGCACTGCGGCTGGGCCATGGCGTCCGGATCGCCGAGGACATCATGGTGGAGTTCGACGACGAAGACGACGACAGGACGGAGAGCGACGAGGACAACATCGGCCTGGTCACCCTGGGCGACCTGTCCAGCTGGATCCGCGACCGCGGCATCGCCCTGGAAATCTGCCCGTCGTCGAACCTCCAGACCGGAGCGATCGCCGGTTTTGGCGAGGGCATCGAGAGCCACCCGCTGGACATGCTGTACCAGCTGGGCTTTAACGTCACCATCAACACCGACAACCGGCTGATGAGCGGTGTCACCCTGACAGACGAGTTCGAGCTCCTCGTGGAAACCTTCGACTACGACCTCGACGATCTGCTGGAGCTCACGCTTAACGCTGCCGAGGCATCCTTCCTGCCGCTTGAAGAGAAGGAAGCGTTGGTGGAATACATCAACGACGCCTACGACAACCTTGGCTGAGCAGGCTCCCATGGAACGGCTCCTGGATGGGCCCACGGCGGCAGGGGTCCCCGGGCGAGCCTGCGAGCTGGGGGAGCTGCTGGGGATCGTAGCCCAGCTGCGCGAGCACTGCCCGTGGATGGCCGCCCTTACACATGCCTCGCTGGTGGAGTACCTCCTGGAGGAGGCTTTCGAGGTTGCCGAGACCATCGAGACCGGCGCGGGTGACGCCGAGCTCCGCGGCGAACTGGGCGATGTGCTGCTTCAGGTGGTGCTGCACGCCCGGCTCGCCGAAGAGCGCGGCACATTCACGTTCGACGACGTCGCACGCGGGCTGAGTGCCAAAATGGTCCGCCGCAATCCGCATGTCTTCCGGCCCGACGGCACGCTGCAGGACAGTTTCCCTGCCTCGGTGGCGGAGATCGTCCGGAAGTGGGACGCCGTGAAGACCGCGGAACGTCCGGAGCGTACGGGGCCTTTTGAAGGGATCCCGGACGCACTGCCGGCCCTGGCGAAGGCGCAGAAGTTCCTTGACCGGGCCGAGCGGGCCGGATCTGTGGTTGAGCGATCGGGGAGGGAAACCCCGGAAGTGGAGACCGCAACGACGGAGGAGGAGCTCGGCGACCTGCTGCTCGCCGTCGTCGGCTCCGCACGTGCCAGCGGATTCGACGCCGAACGCGCCCTTCGTGGCGCCATCCGGCGGCAGTTCGTGGCACCATCATGACGTCCGGGTGATGGATAGAGTTCCGTAACCTGCACCACTCTCGACTAGGCTTGGTCCTGACGAGGACGTCCCAGATTTAACGCTTTTTCCAGCTGTTCGTTCCCCCAAAATCGCCCATAAGGAGCACATCCATGGCGCTTATCGATGCCATCCACGCCCGCGAAATCCTCGATTCCCGCGGAAACCCGACCGTAGAAGTTGAAGTACTGCTTTCCGACGGCCAGATCGGCCGCGCGGCAGTACCCTCCGGTGCCTCCACCGGCGAGCATGAAGCTGTTGAGCTCCGTGACGGAGATAAGGGACGTTACCTCGGCAAGGGTGTCCAGAAGGCCGTTGACGCTGTCATCGACCAGATCGCTCCGGCACTGACCGGCTTCGACGCCACCGACCAGCGCAGCATCGACCAGGCCATGATTGATCTGGACGGCACGCCCAACAAGGCCAAGCTCGGCGCCAACGCCATCCTGGGCGTTTCGCTGGCCGTTGCCAATGCAGCTGCCGCCTCCGCAGACCTGCCGCTGTACAAGTACCTGGGCGGCCCCAACGCGCACGTCCTGCCGGTTCCGCTGATGAACATTCTCAACGGTGGCTCCCACGCCGACTCCGACGTAGACATCCAGGAATTCATGATTGTCCCGATCGGCGCAGAGACCTTCTCCGAGGGCCTCCGCTGGGGCGTTGAGGTTTACCACAACCTCAAGTCCGTCCTGCAGGCAAAGGGCCTGTCCACCGGCCTCGGTGACGAAGGTGGCTTCGCGCCGAACCTGCCGTCCAACCGTGCCGCCCTGGACCTGATCCAGGAAGCCATCACCAACGCCGGCTACACCCCGGGTAAGGACATCGCCTTGGCGCTGGACGTCGCCTCCTCCGAGTTCTTCAAGGACGGCGCCTACCAGTTCGAAGGCAAGGCACTGTCCGCCACCGAGATGAGCGCCTACTACGCCGAGCTCGTGGCAGACTACCCGCTGGTTTCCATCGAGGATCCCCTGGATGAGAACGACTGGGACGGCTGGAAGACCCTCACCGACAGCATCGGTGACAAGGTCCAGCTCGTGGGCGATGACCTCTTCGTCACCAACCCGGCCATCCTGCAGCGCGGCATCGACACCAAGACCGCCAACTCGCTGCTGGTCAAGGTCAACCAGATCGGTTCACTGACCGAAACGCTGGACGCCGTCAGCCTGGCCCAGCGCGCCGGTTACACCACCATCACCTCGCACCGCTCCGGCGAGACCGAGGACACCACCATCGCCGACATCTCGGTGGCCACCAACGCCGGCCAGATCAAGACCGGCGCGCCGGCACGCTCCGAGCGCGTTGCCAAGTACAACCAGCTGCTGCGCATCGAAGAGGAACTCGACGACGCCGCACGCTACGCCGGCCGCAGCGCCTTCCCGCGTTTCAAGGGCTAGTAGCCGCGTAAACCTCTGACCGGTGGCTATGGTTGAAAGACCATAGCCACCGGTTTTTGTTTTAGCCGGCATTGATAGAGCCGGCATCAAGCGCAGAGATGCGGCCAGAGGCAGGCCGTACGTTTCAGGAGTGTCATGGCTACCCGCCGTCCCAAAGTTCCCAAGGCCGCTTCGAGGCATCAGGCCACAACGGACCCGGCCGCGGAAGCCGGCGGCGTCATCCGCGCCGATTTTGGCGCTACAGCCAGCGGCGCAAAGAGCGGGACCAAAGGCAAAACCGGCCAGGCGTTCAGCGCCCGAACGTCCGCATCGGACACCAGGCTCCCGGCCAGTAAAGGGCAGGGGAGCGGACACAGCCGTAACACCGCGGGCAAGACGCCGAAGCCCGACACCACGCACGATGACACCCAGCCGGTGCCCGCCAAGGCCTTCTCCGGCCGCATGCTGGCACTCGCTGTGGTTGTGATTGCCATCACCATCATGCTGGCGCCCACGGTGAAGATTTTCTTCGACAAACGCGCCGAACTCGCCGCCCTCAGCGCCGATATCGCCGCCCGCCAGACCGAGCAGGACGGCCTGCGGCAGCAGATCTCACGGTGGCAGGATCCGAACTACGTGAAACAGCAGGCCCGCGACCGCATTAACATGGTTATGCCGGGTGAATCCGGCTACTGGGTCTTCGGCACCGATCTGCCGGCCGGAACAAGCAGTAGCCTGACCGCCACAGCAGCACAAGACCCCGCCGATCTGCCGTGGGTGGATTCCCTGTGGGAGTCCATCAGGCGTGCAGCCACAGACTGAACAGCTAGAGGAAGGATGGCCCGCGCCAGTGGAAAAAAACACGGCGACTGCGCCGGAGAAGTCCCGCCAGCCATCAGCACATGATCTTGAAGTACTCAGCAGACAGTTGGGACGGCCCGTGCGCGATGTGGTGGAGATCCCGGCGCGCTGCGTCTGCGGCAACCCCCTCGTCGCTGCCACCGCGCCGCGGCTGAGCAACGGCACACCGTTTCCCACCACGTTCTATCTGACGCATCCCGTCATCACCTCCGCGGTTTCCCGGCTGGAAGCCGCCGGGCTGATGAACGACATGAACGAACGCCTGAACGACGAGGAGCCGCTTGCGGCCGCCTATCGTGCAGCGCACGAGGACTATCTCGGGGCCCGCGCGGCCATAGGTGAGCGTTCCGGCATCGGAGCCGTCCCGGAGATTGACGGCATCTCCGCCGGTGGCATGCCCACCCGGGTCAAATGCCTCCACGTCCTGGTGGGCCACTCACTCGCGGCAGGGCCCGGCGTGAATCCGCTGGGAGATGAGGCCATTGCCGGAATCAGCGAATGGTGGACGGCGGACCGCTGCTATTGCGACGGCGCCTGGGACACCGCAGGGGAGGCCCCGTCAAAGGATCTCAGCCGGCACGGACCCCAGGGCCTGCCGGAAATCGTGGGCCGGCCCGCTCCGGTCCGCAACACCGCAGCCACTGACGAGGCAGGGGCATGACCCGCGTCGCCGCCATCGACTGCGGCACGAACTCGCTCCGCCTGCTCATCGCCGGCATCGACCGCAGCAACGGCACAACGACGCTCACCGACGTCGTCCGGGACATGCGGGTTGTCCGGCTGGGCCAGGGCGTGGACGCCACCGGCGAACTCGCCCCTGAAGCGTTGGAGCGAACCTTCGCGGCCACCGCGGATTACGCCGCAATGATCCGCGAACACGGTGCGGAGTCCATCCGTTTTGTAGCAACGTCGGCCAGCCGGGACGCGCGCAACCGCCAGGTTTTTGTCGACGGGATCCGGGACCTGCTGGGCGTTGAGCCTGAGGTCATCTCGGGTGATGAAGAAGCTGCCCTGTCCTTCGCCGGGGCCAGCAGCGTCCTGCCCATCCTTGACGGCGAGCACGTGCTGGTAGTTGACCTCGGCGGCGGAAGCACCGAGTTCGTCCTCGGCACCGCCGGCGGAGTCACGGCCGCGAAGTCCGTGGATGTCGGCTGCGTCCGGCTGACCGAACGGCACCTGAAGAACGATCCGCCCACGGCGGAACAGATCGCCGCCGCGGAAGCCGACGTCGACGCCGCCATCACCCTGGCGGGGCTGGACGTTCCCCTGGAACGCGCCACCGCCGTCGTCGGGGTGGCCGGCTCGATCACCACCATCACCGCCCACGCCCTGCGGCTGCCGGCGTATTCGCCGGCGGCCATCCACGGGACGGAACTGTCCATCGGCAGCCTTACCGAAGCCGCCACCGACCTCCTGCACATGACCAGGGGAGAACGGGCCGGCCTGGCGTACATGCACCCCGGCCGCGTTGACGTTATGGGCGCCGGCGGACTGGTGTGGCGGCGCATCCTCGAGCGGCTGAATGAACTCACCGCCGGCCGGATCGTGACGGCCACGGCCAGCGAACACGATATTCTTGACGGAATTGCCCTGAGCCTCCAGTAACCAGGCCATCAGCCAACCAAGCATGGGAAACCCATATGACCAGAGCAAACGCACGGTTCCGCCGGGCCGCGTCAGCTCTCCTGGCGATAACCCTTGCCGGCGCCAGCCTGGCCGCCGGACTGACTTTTGCGCCTGCGGCCAGGGCCGACGCTGAACGGGACAAAGAGTACTGGCTTGGCGAATCCGGAATCACGAAGGCCTGGGAGGTTTCCGAGGGTGCCGGTGTGAAAATCGCGGTGATCGACAGCGGTGTGGACGCCCAGCACCCGGACCTGAAGGGCGCCGTCACCGGAGGCTTCGACGTGTCCGGGGCAGGCAGCCCCAACGGCCAGAAAAGCCTGGGCGTAAAGCCTGAACACGGGACGCTGGTCGCCACCATACTGGCCGGCCGCGGACACCAGCCGGCAGGCGCCACCGCATCGCCCAGTCCAGGCCCAGCTGCCACCGCCGGGCCGGACGGCATGATTGGGGTGGCTCCTGAAGCTGAGATCCTGTCCGTCTCAACGTGGCTCGGATCGACCAACCCCGCGGGCAAGAGCGATCAGGACCAGATCCCGGAAGCGGTCCGTTGGGCCGTGGACAACGGGGCCAAAGTCATCAACATTTCGCTGGGCAGCACCACGCCGCAGTGGCCCCAGAGCTGGGATGCTGCCTTCCTCTATGCCGAACAGAAGGATGTGGTCATCGTGGCCGCCGCCGGAAACCGGATAGGCGGCAACCTTCAGGTGGGTGCGCCGGCCACCATCCCCGGCGTCCTCACGGTTGCCGGCCTGGACCGCAAGGGCATGGCGAGCGTCGACTCGTCTTCCCAGGGGATCAGCATCGGCGTGGCGGCCCCGGCTGAAAACCTGCTGGGCGGGCTGCCCGGCGGTGGTTATGCGGAATGGGCGGGAACTTCCGGAGCTGCCCCGATCGTTGCCGGCGTGGCAGCACTCATCCGTTCCAAGTGGCCCGAGATGAGCGCCAAACAGGTCATCAACCGGATCGTCAGCACGGCCAAGGACGCCGGTCCTGCCGGAAAAGACCCGCTGTACGGCTTTGGCGTGCTGAACGCCGAGGCCGCCCTAAAGGACTCCGTACCGGAAGCCGCCACCAACCCGCTCGGTTCCATCTCGGACTGGATCAGGGTACACCGGCGCGGCAACCTGGGTGCACCGGCGCCGGTGCCCACAGACGAAGTGGCCAGTGCCGTTCCCACCCTGCCCGAGCCCACTGTACCCGCGGCGGAGGCGCCCTCACAGCGTGACAGCGCCGTTGGCGCCGCCGTCGTGGTCGGTTCAGTGGCACTATTTCTGGCGATCATCGCTGCGGCCGTCGTACAGCTGCGCCGGGCGGCCCGAAACCCAGGAACGGCGCTCGAAGAACCGGACACCGGAGCCTTCCAAACCGTTGATTCGGGCGGCAAAACGTAGTTAGTGAAGATTTTCACAAACTGCTGTATCCTTAAATCATGGCAACCACCCCAGAGCTCCAGGACCGTCCCAGGGTACTCGTCGTCGGCGGCGGATACGTCGGCCTGTACGTAGCACTCAAACTGCAGAAGAAGATCGCGAATGCCGGTGGCATCGTCACCCTCGTGGATCCACTGCCCTACATGACTTATCAGCCCTTCCTGCCCGAAGTGGCCGGCGGCAACATCGAGGCCCGCCACGCAGTGGTCTCGCACCGCCAGCACCTGAAGCAGACTGAACTCATCCAGGGCAGCGTCACCTCGATCGACCACGCCAACCGCACCGCCGTCGTGGCGCCCGCGGATGGCGGAGAACACATCGAGATCCCCTACTTCGACATCGTGGTGGCTGCAGGCGCCATCACCCGCACCTTCCCGATCAAGGGCCTGGCGGATAAGGGCATTGGCCTGAAGACCATCGAAGAGGCTGTGGCCCTTCGCAACAAGGTGTTGGAGCGTATCGAAGCCGCGTCCACCATCGCGGATCCGGCTGCCCGCGCCAAGGCACTGACCTTCGTGGTCGTTGGTGGCGGCTTCGCCGGCATCGAGTGCATCACCGAAATGGAAGACCTGGCCCGCGCCGCGGTCAAGAACAACCCCCGCATCCGTCAGGAAGAAGTGCGCTTCGTCCTGGTTGAAGCCATGGGCCGCATCATGCCCGAGGTCACTGCGCCGCAGGCCGAGTGGGTTGTGGAGCATCTCCGCAGCCGCGGCATCGAGGTCCTGCTGAACACCTCCCTGGACAGCGCTGAGGGCTCCCTGAAGCTCATCAACCTCCCGGACAAGTCCCTGGCCCAGGAATTCGAAGCCGACACGCTCGTCTGGACTGCCGGCGTGCAGGCCAACCCGATGATCCGCTCCTCCGACTTCCCGCTGGAACCGCGCGGCCGCGTCCGTGTCCTGCCGGACCTCCGCATCGCTGGCGATGAAGGCATCATCGACAACGCCTGGGCCGCCGGTGACATCGCCGCAGTGCCGGACCTCACGGGTAGCGGACTGCCGGACGGCACCTGCGTCCCGAACGCCCAGCACGCACTGCGCCAGGCCAAGCGCCTCGCCAAGAACCTGTGGGCTTCGCGCTGGGACAAGCCGCTGAAGGACTACAAGCACAAGAACCTGGGTGCTGTGGCTGGTTTCGGCGAGTGGAAGGGTGTTGCGAACATCAACCTCGTGGGCCGCATAGGCCTCAAGGGCCCGCTCGCCTGGCTGGCCCACCGCGGCTACCACGGCATGGCCATGCCCACCATGGAGCGCAAGGTCCGAGTCATCATGGGTTGGATCCTCGCGTTCTTTATGGGCCGCGACACCACCCAGCTGATCGACCTCGATAACCCGCGCGGTGCCTTCCTGGCCGCCGCCACACCGGCTCCCAAGCCGGCTGCAGCTGCGCCTGCTCCGGCGGCGAGCACGCCGGACGCATCCGCAGTGGCGGCAAAGCCGGGCTCTGCGGAGGCCACCAGCGTGGACCCCAAACAGTCGGTCACCGCGGACGCCAAGTAACACTGGCATCCTGACGCAGCATTTGTAACGCCCGACGGCGGCTGTCCCCTTAAGGGGGATGGCCGCTGTTTTGTGTATCCCGCCGAATGTCCCTTCTAGACTGGCACCATGACTGGCGAAAAGAACCTCCAGACCCTGCTGGCAACACTGAAACCGGTACTGCGGGAGGGGGAGTACGTCTACGTCCTGTGGCCGCATGGCAGGCCACTTGAGCCCGGAATCGAAGCTGCCGTGCGCGAGGCCGAGGGCCTGACGGTGGTTCTGCCCCGGGAAAGGGCGGACAGCCTGGGGCTGCACTACGACTTTGTGGCCGCGTGGATCACCCTCGAAGTACACTCCGCGCTGGAAGCTGTCGGCCTGACCGCAGCCGTCGGGAAAGCCCTGACCGACGCCAGGATCAGCTGCAACGTGCTGGCCGGCTTCCACCATGACCACCTGTTGGTGCCGGTGGCGGACGCGCCACGCGCCGTCGAATTACTCGCTGAGCTGTCGGCGGCCAGCAGGCACGTGCCGCGGCCCGCGCTGCTCCTCCGAAACGAGACGGCTGCGGACAGGGACAAGATCCTCGCGTTGACGGCCGATGCCTTCGCGGTCTCCCCCATCACAGGCCTGCTGGTGGACGGGGAGCCTGAGGAGGTAGAGATGCTCCGCCAGCTCTTCGACTGCGAGGAGTACCTGCCCGGGTTCAGCGTGGTGGCCGTGATCGACGACGAAATAGTCGGCCATGTGATCAGCACGCGCGGGTGGGTGGGCGACTACGGGTTGCTTGGGCTCGGGCCCATCGGGGTGACTCCCAGGCTGCAGCGCCATGGGATCGGCAGCGCCCTCATGAATGACACCATCGCGCGGGCCAACACAGCAGGGGAGGGCGGGATTGCGTTGCTGGGCAGCACCGACTACTACCCGCGGTTCGGCTTTGTCCCGGCCGCGTCCTTCGGCGTGCTGCCGCCCGACGAGGCCTGGGGTGACCACTTCCAGCTGCTCCCATTGGCAGTCTGGCCCGGCGGGGTCCACGGAACGTTCCGGTACGCCGCGCCGCTTGCGGGCAAATGACGGGATACCATAGACCGGGCGCCCCAGTAGCCCAATTGGCAGAGGCAGCGGACTTAAAATCCGCGTGTTGTGGGTTCGAGTCCCACCTGGGGTACAAACTTTTCCCCCGCGGCGCCCCCTTGCGGCCTCCCGCGCATCCCTCATGACCTCGGACGGAGCATTGCCTCCGTTGATTCCGCATATGCAACGACTGTTATAAGGATGTGACCTCAGTCACTTATATCCTCGGCGGATTTGCATTAGCTTGAAGTTAAATCAGGAACACCTGATCATCCGCGTCAAAGGCCGTTCGCACCTTTCGATCCAGGAGATTGTCAATGATTTCACTTTCCCCGGCGGCACCCCGTCTTGCCAAGCTCACAGCGCTTAGCGTCGGCGTCGCCTTTCTGGCCACGGCCTGTGGTGGTACCTCCACTCCGAGCTCGACAGAAACCACCACGTCAGCAACTGGGATCTCCTGCCCCGCTCCCAGCGCGGCTCCCGAAAGCACCGCGCAGGCCGGCGGTGGAGGCGCTGTTCCGCCGGCCACAACCATCACGGAAACGCCGCTCAAGATCGGCTCCCTGCTACCCACCACCGGATCGCTGGCTTTCCTTGGGCCGCCTGAAATTGCCGGTGTCAATCTTGGCATCAAGGAAGTCAACGATGCCGGGGGCGTTCTGGGCCAGCCTGTGGAAGTGATACACCGCGACTCCGGCGACACCAAGACAGATATCGCCACGCAGTCCACCAGTGCGCTTCTCGGCCAGGGCGTTAGCGCCATCATCGGCGCGGCGTCTTCCGGTGTCTCCAAGACGGTCATCAACCAGATCATCGGTGCCGGCGTTATCCAGTTCTCACCTGCCAACACCTCCCCGGATTTCACCACTTGGGATGACAAGGGCCTTTACTGGCGTACAGCACCCTCGGATGTGCTGCAGGGTAAGGTCTTGGGCAATTATATGGCTACGTGTGGTGCACAGACGGTCGGCATGATCGTACTTAACGACGCCTACGGAACCGGTCTGGCCAGCAACGTCAAATCCGCCTTCGAAGCGGCCGGCGGCAAGGTGGTTGCCGAGGAGCTGTTCAATGAGGGCGACTCGCAGTTCAGCAGCCAGGTGGACAAGGTCATCGCGGCCAAGCCCGACGCAATTGCACTGATCACCTTCGACCAGGCCAAGAGCATTGTGCCGCTGATGACGGGCAAGGGTGTCAAACCCACCCAAATGTTCCTTGTAGACGGCAACACCTCCGACTACAGCAAGGATTTCGAGGCCGGGACGTTGAAGGGCGCCCAGGGAACCATCCCGGGCACGTTCGCCAAGGATGCGTTCAAGCAGAAACTGCTTGCCATTGATCCGGCCCTGAAGGACTACAGCTACGCAGGTGAATCCTACGATGCTGTAAACCTGATTGCACTTGCCGCTGAGGCAGCCAAGAGCACCAATGGCGTTGAAATTGCCAAGCAGCTCAAAGCAGTCTCGGAGACGGGTGAGAAGTGCAACAGCTTCGCTTCCTGCGTCACGCTGCTTCGCAACGGCAAGGACATCGACTACGACGGCCAGTCAGGTCCGGTGACCTTCTCCGATGCCGGCGATCCGACGGAAGCCTACATCGGCATCTACGAGTACCAGGACGACAATAAGTACGCACCGTCCAAGGAAGAATTCGGCAAGCTGTAAAGCCGCGACAACCTAGACGCGAAAGCCCCCGTCCAGCCGGACGGGGGCTTTCTGCTGCCCGAAGCTCGGCTTCGGGCGCCTCAGTGCTTCAGGCGCCTCAGCAAGCCCTTGGTGGTCTCCTCACGGCCCAGCGCCCGCAGAAAGGGCCGCCACCGGACGGTGACGGCCCTTCTGCGCCTTTCGGAACGGACTAGACCTCGTCAGCCAAGGTACCCAGGTAGAGCTGGATCACCTTTGGGTCCTTCATCAGTTCCCGGCCGGTTCCGGTGTAAGCGTCCCTGCCTTGGTCAAGCACATAGGCGCGGTCGCAGATCTGGAGGCAACGGCGGGCATTCTGTTCCACCATGATCACCGAGACGCCTGCCCGGTTGATCTCGTGCACCCGCAGGAAGGTTTCGTCCTGCTTGACGGGAGAGAGACCTGCGGAGGGCTCATCAAGGAGCAGGACTGCGGGCTCCATCATCAGCGCCCGGCCCATGGCCACCATCTGGCGTTCGCCGCCGGAGAGCGACCCGGCCCGCTGGGCCCGGCGCTTGCCGAGTTCGGGGAACAGGCTGGTCACAAAATCAAACCGCTCGGCGAAGTCTTTGGGGCGCTGGAACATGCCCATCTGCATGTTCTCTTCGATAGTCAGCGTGGCGAACACATTATTGTTTTGCGGGACGAATCCCACGCCCTTGGTCACCAACTTGTTGGCTTTGAGCCCGGTGATGTCCTGGCCACGCACCACAACTGTGCCCGAATGGACTTTCACCAGACCGAACATGGCCTTGAGAAGCGTCGATTTGCCGGCACCGTTAGGACCAATAATGCCGATCAGTTCACCCTTGCGGGCTTCGATGCTGCAGCCGTTCAGGATGTTCACACCCGGAAGGTAGCCAGCGACAAGGTCCGTCACCTTAACTACGGAGTCCTGGGAGCCTGCACTGCTTGCGGCCGGAGCCGCGCTTGTAGCACTCATTCGCTGTCCTTTCCCTTATGGCGGGGTTCGTCTGGTTCGGCGGCGACGACATCGATGGCGATGATGCCCGCGTTCTCAGTTCCGACAATCGATTCCTTGTCGGCCACCAGCTCGGCTGCTAGCTCCTTGATGCCCTCGGTGTCGCCAAGGTCCACGTCGTGATGGGCACCCAGATAAGCGTCGATGACGGCCGGGTTCTTCATGACTTCGCCGGGAGGGCCCTCGGCCACGATCTTTCCTTCGGCCATCACCACAACCCAATCGGCAATGTGGCGCACCATGTTCATGTCGTGCTCCACGAACAGCACGGTCATGCCTTCCGCCTTGAGGTTCTTGATGTGGTCCAGGAGGGACTGGGTCAGCGCCGGGTTGACGCCTGCCATGGGTTCGTCCAGCATGACCAGCTTGGGCCTGACCATCAGCGAACGTGCCATTTCCAGGAGCTTCCGCTGGCCTCCGGAAAGGGAGGCAGCGTAGTCGTCCTTCTTGGTGTCCAGCTTGAATTTCTCAAGCAGGACGTTCGCCTGGGCGGTGATCTCCTTTTCCCGGCCGCCCCAGAGGCCCTTGAAAAGAGCCTTGGAGAGGCGCTCTCCGGGCTGTTCCGAGCCGCCGAGCCGCATGTTCTCCATGACGGTGAGCTTTCCCATGACCTTGGTCAGCTGGAAGGTCCTCACCATCCCCATACGTGCCACTTTGTAAGGTGAAACGCCGGCAAGGCTGTGGCCTTCGAACTGCCATTTGCCCGAGTTCGGCATGTCGAATCCGGTCAGCAGATTGAAGAGGGTGGTCTTACCTGCACCGTTCGGGCCTATCAGCGCTGTGATCTTGTGCCGCGGGATCTCCAGGTATTCGACGTCGACAGCGTTGATGCCGCCGAAGCTGCGGGTGACGTTTTCCGCCACCACGATCGGATCGCGCTTCTTGCAGCCGGGAGCGGCGTCCCCGGCGGCGATCGGACGCGTGTCCGTCATGTAGTTAATTTCCTCCGACGGGCGGGGTTCTTCGCTATGCGTGCTCATGCGAACGCCAGCTCCTTCTTGTTGCCGAAGACGCCCTGGGGCCTGAAGATCATCAGCATCATCAGTGCGACACCCACAAGGATGTAACGCAGCTGGCCGGCCTGGACTGTGTTCAGCCAGGTGACGGCGCCGGATTCGATCAGGCCGTACAGGATGCCCTGTGTGAGGGACAGCACCACCCAGAAGATCATCGCGCCGATGACGGGTCCCAGCACCGTGCCGAGGCCGCCGAGCAGCAGGCAGGTGTACAGGAAGAACGTCAGTTCGGTGCCGTAGTTGGCCGGCTGGACTGCGCCGCGGGGGAGGGTAAAGATCATGCCCGCCAGGGCGCCGAGCACGCCGCCGATGATGAGGGCCTGCATTTTGTAGGCGTAAACGTTCTTGCCGAGGGACCGGACCGCGTTTTCGTCCTCGCGGATGCCTTTGAGTACGCGGCCCCAGGGGCTCCTCATCAGCAGCCACACCAGGGTGCAGCAGAGGATGACAAGGCCCCAGCCGACTATGCGGATGAAGAAGTCGCGGTTGTTCATGCCCATGTACGAGCCCGCGGGGAACGGGTTCATGTCGTAGAACCCGCCTTCGAAGGCGGCCAGGCCGTTGGCCGACCCGGTCACGGCGGTCAGCTGGTTGGTCGTGACAATGTAGCGGACGATTTCCGCGGCCGCGATCGTAACGATGGCCAGGTAGTCCGCGCGCAGCCGCAGGGTCGGTATGCCCAGGAGCATCGCGAAGATGGCCGAGCAGATCACGGCGATGATCACGCCCACAAAGAAGGGGACGCCAAAGGTGAGCGTCGAGATGGCGAAGCCGTAGGCGCCCACCGCCATAAAGCCGGCCTGGCCAAAATTCAGCAGGCCTGAGTAGCCGAAGTGAACCGCCAGTCCGAGAGCCGCAAGAGCATAGGCCGCGGTGGTCGGGCTGAAGAGTTCGCCGGCAGCGCTGGAGAGAATGAATCCGAAATCCATGGCTGTCTCCTAACCTACGCGCTCGCGACGACCCAGGATGCCCTGTGGCCGGAACAAGAGGACAACAATCATGATGAACAGTGCTCCCACATACTTGAGGTCGGCAGCGAGGCCGAAAACGGTGGTCAGCTCCACGAAGATGCCGACGATGATGGACCCGATGAGGGCGCCGAAGACGGTGCCGAGGCCGCCCAGGGTCACGCCGGCGAAGATGAGCAGCAGGATCTGCGAACCCATGTCGAAGGTCACGCCTGGCCGGTAGTAAGCCCATAAGATTCCGCCGAGGGAGGCGAGCATGCCGCCGGTGACCCAGACGATCCGGATGACCGAGTCGACGTCGATGCCGGAGGCGGCCGCCAAGGCAGGGTTGTCAGCCACCGCGCGGGTGGCCTTGCCTAGCCGGGTTTTCAAAAGCACGATTCCGATCAGAACGATCACTACAGCACTGATGATGAGCGACCAGAGGTTGTTGGGCGAGATGGATACCGGACCCAGTTGGATTTCTGCGCTCTGGGCAAACGGCAGTTGCTGCGTGGCGCCGCCAAAGAAGAACTGGATGACATAGCGCACGGCGAGGGCGAGTCCGATGCTGACGATCATCATGGGCACGAGTCCCGTTCCCCGGCGGCGAAGCGGCTTCCAGAGTCCGGCGTCCTGGACGTAGCCGAAGAGGCCACCGCCGAGGAGCGAAAGGATCAAGGCAAGCCAGAAGGGGAGTCCTATGGCGTTAAAGGCGAAGACCAGCACTGCGCCCAGGGTGACCATTTCGCCATGGGCGAAGTTCGTCAGCCCCGTAGTTCCGAAGATTAGGGAAAGTCCCACGGAAGCCAGCGCCAACAGGAGGCCAAAACTCAGCCCAGCCACGAGACGGTTGAGAAGATTTTGGCCGAAATCCTGCTGCTGGACCACGATCCCCTTACCGAATGCGAAAATCACGGAGAGGTTCGAGGTCTGGCTGAACGTGACGCTGCGGGGGTTTTCCTGGCCGTCCGCGAGTTTGATGCCCTCTGGCAGGGTCGATTCGTCCAGTTCGATCTCGTAGGTGCCCTGAACCGGGACCCCAATGCTCCACGACCCGTTGGCCGATGATTTGGTAGACCCTTCGAAGTCCCCGTTCCTTGCTGTTATGGTCACATCGGCGATCGGGGCGCGCTCGTCATCCCTTAGGAAGCCGCTGATGTTGTTCTGGAAAGACGTAATCGACGGGGATGGTGTCGGCGACGGCGAGGTGGCCTGTGATGCCGGCGCGACGACGAGCAGTATCGCCACGACAGAGGCAAAGATGGCCCCTATCACTTTCAGCGATCCGCCCCGCCGTCTGGTCGGCAAGCCGTTGGGTGTACTTCTCAAAATGAAAATCCTCCACTTGGGTGGGGTGGCCAAGGGTGCGCCATTGCAACCACTGCAAACGTCGCGGGACGGATGGTGGTGCATTGTTCAGGTTGGGGGCCCGATTGTGATATCCGTCACCGCGTGTGGTTTATGTTACAGCTCGTCAGGGGCAAATTTGAGGCTGCAGTGAGACCGTCTGGTAGCGATCGCATAACAACTGCGTCACGGTCATGGCGCTTCGGCAAAGTGTTCGCAAAGAAACTTCTGTTGTTTCGCGGTATTCCTCATGGAACACCCTGGTCCACGCGCGGCCCTGGGGAGCGGGCGTCCGTCCACCCGGATGCATCACGGTTGGGTTTCGGCGCCATGAGCGGGGAACTTATTGGCGCGCGGGCGCGTAGATATTGGTAGCGTGGTTCGTAAGTCACGACTCAACCCTTTACTTGGAGGACACCAGCAATGGCACTTGGCGGAAACCCGATCTTCAACGGAAAGAATTTCCGTGGAGCAACGCAGGCACCGCGTGTCCCGCAGGCACCCTACGGACAGGCACAGTACGGCCAGCGGGCTCCCGGCCAGGTCATGGATCCCCAGAATGGCTGGGGCCAGCAGCAGAACATGTCCGATGAGCAGCTGCGCCAGATGTACAACCAGCCGGCCGCAGGTCCCGCGGACACCGGCCGGATGACGTACGACGATGTAATCGTCAAGACAGCGGCCTGCCTCGGAGTCCTGTTGGCAGGTGCCGCAGTGACGATGTTCGTCAGCCTGGGGCTGGCCAGCATGCTGATGATCGTCGGTGCACTGGGCGGCTTTGTCCTGGCACTGGTCAACACGTTCAAGAAGCAGCCATCACCAGCCCTGATCCTGGCCTATGCCGGACTCGAAGGCCTGTTCCTCGGTGGGCTCACCCGTGTACTCGACCTGATGTACCCGGGTGTCGGGCTGCAGGCCGTCATCGGCACGTTGTCCGTGTTCACCGTGACGCTGCTCCTGTTCAAGAGCGGCAAGGTGCGCGCGTCGCCCAAGGCCATGAAGTTCTTCATGATCGCCATGGTGGGTTACGGACTGTTCTCCGTGGTCAACCTCGTGATGATGATGACGGGTATGACGACGGAACCCTTCGGCCTGCGCAGCGGCATCATTGGTGTTGTCATCGGCATCCTGGCCATCGGTCTGGCCGCGTTCTCGCTGGTGATGGACTTCACCAGCATCGAAGCCGGCGTGCAGAGCGGCGCACCTCAGCGCTTCTCGTGGACCGCCGCCTTCGGGCTGACGGTCACGCTGGTCTGGCTCTACGTTGAGATCATCCGTGTCCTGGCCATCCTCCGCGGCGAGGACTGACAACAAAACCCCGCGTCCGCCGTCGTAATTCTGTCCAACAGCAAGGGGGCCCCACCGATGCATTTCGCATCAGGTGGGGCCCTCTTTTTTGCGGGTATCCGCGCTACGAAATGCGCATTGCTCCTGCTGCCGGGGTCACGGTGAAGATGTCAGGTGCAGCGTAGCCGGCGTCTGCGAAGGCACGCACGACGGCGGCACGCACCAGCTGCTCGGATGTCACCGGCGTGAGCGCAATCGCTGCCCCGCCGAAGCCGCCGCCGGTCATCCGGGCGCCGATCGCCCCGTTGGCACGGGAAGTGGACACGGCAAGATCCAGCTCCGGGCACGAGATCTCAAAGTCGTCCCGCATGGAAGCATGGCTGGCGTCCAGCAGGGCACCGATGGAACCCGGGCCCGCACTGGCCAGCAGCTCCACGGTCTGCAGCACGCGGTCGTTTTCGGTCACGATATGGCGCACCCGCCGGTAAGTGACCTCGTCCAGGAGGCCGGCGGCTTCGTCCAGGTCCTCCAACCGGACGTCACGCAGTGCCTTGACGCCCATGACCTCGGCGCCCAGTTCGCAGGACGCGCGGCGCGAGGCGTAGCCGCCGTCGGAGTGTGAGTGGGAGACCTTGGTGTCGATGACCAGCATCACCAGCCCCGCTGGTTCTGCTTCGAAGGGAACCAGCTGGACGCTTTGGTCACGGCAGTCCAGGAACACGGCATGCCCCTTTGAGCCGCGCAGCGACGCTGACTGGTCCATGATGCCCGTCGGTGCGCCAACAAAGTCGTTCTCCGCCCGCTGGGTGATCAGGACCATCTCCTCCGCCTCCAGTCCGGCTCCCGTCAGGTCGTTGAGCGCCGAGATGACTGCGCACTCGATCGCGTGCGACGAGGACAGGCCGGCTCCCAAGGGAACGGTGGAGTCAAGCAGCAGATCCACCCCGGGAACGGTGATGCCCTGCTGTTGCAACGCCCACATCACACCCAGTGGATACTTCGTCCAGCCCTTGGCGGAAGCTGCGGCCAAAGAGCCGAGGTCGGTGCTGACCATGCCGTGGTCGCCGTAAGTGGACAGGAGCCTGACCGTGGAGTCCGGACGGACTCCGACAGCCACCCGTGCGGTCTTGTCGATCGCGAACGGGAGCACAAACCCCTCGTTGTAGTCGGTGTGCTCGCCGATGAGGTTCACGCGTCCCGGTGCCTGCCAGACGCCGTCGGGCAGCCTGCCGAACTCCTGCTCGAAGCGGGCGGACAGATCCGCCATGCCGGGCTGTGCTGTGCGCAGGTTCGCCATGCCGGATTCCGGCGGGCTGGCCAGCTGGGCAGCCAATGGGTCAGGGGAGGCGCTCACGCGTGTGCTCCTTCAGGCAGTGCCCCCAGGGGGGCGGGGGCGGTCGTGGCAGGGAACGGGTTGGACTCGGGGACCACCACGGCACGGAGCCGCTCCGCGACGCTTTCCGGGGTGGTGTCGTTGATGAAGGCGCCCATGGCGGCCTCGGAGCCGGCCAGGAACTTGAGCTTGTCCGCTGCCCGGCGGGGCGACGTCAGCTGGAGGTGCAGGTAGCTGGCGGGGCGCAGGAGGTCGTCGAGGGGGGCCTGGTGCCAGGCTGATATGTAGGGTGTCGGCGTCGGATACAGCGCATCGAGCCGTTTAAGCAGGTCAAGGTAGACATGCGCCAGTTCGTCCCTTTCCTCCCCGCTCAGGGCGGCCAGGTCGGGCACCTGCCGGTGCGGCACCAGGTGAATCTCCAACGGCCAGCGGGCAGCGAACGGTACGTAGGCGCTGAAGTTCTCGCCCTCCATCACCATTCGGCTCCCGTCCTCCCGTTCTGCCCGCAGCAGCGAGCCCGTGAGCGTCTGCCGCCCGTCCGACCCATCATAGAACTTGCGTGCTGCCGCTCCGATGACCCCTGCGCGGGGGGTGACGTAAGGATACGCATAGATCTGCCCGTGCGGGTGGTGAAGCGTGACGCCGATGTCGGCCCCCCGGTTTTCGAACGGGAACACCTGCTTGATCCCTGGCAGTTTGCTGAGGGCTTCGGTGCGGTGCGCCAACGCCTCTACGACAGTCCGGGCGCGCGCCTCACTCAGGCCGCTGAAGGATCCCGTGTGCTCTGGCGTGAAGGCGACTACTTCGCAGCGTCCGTAGGCAGGCCCCGTGGTGCCCCAGGCCGGGGCGGACGGCACAGGTCCCACCGCCGGACCCAGCGACGGGAAGCGGTTTTCAAACACCACAACGTCGTAGTCGGGGGCGGGGATCTCGGAGGGGTTGTTCGGCGTCGTGGGGCAGATGGGGCACTGGTCGGCCGGCGGGAGGTGCGTGCGGGACTGCCGGTGGGCTGCGACGGCCACCCACTCGTCGGTGAGGGCATCGAACCGGACCTCGCCGGGCTGGCCGCGCTCCGGCAGGGTCCGGTGATCGGTGGTGGTGGACGCTGTGCGGGGCTGGGCGGTTGCGCCGTCGTCGAAGTAGATCAGCTCCCGGCCATCGGCGAGCGTGGTGGTGGTGATACCTGTCATGGCGGGGGTCCTTTGCGTGCTGGTGCCGGCAGATGGCGGGCGTCCGTTGCCTCGATCATCCCACATTTCGCTCAAAAAAGAATAGTTTCACACAAAAGATAACATTTGCGGCAATGGCAGGCCGGCCGTGCCCCCTGTTACGGTGGTGCTCATGACTTCGAGTGCAACCCCGGACGCGGGCATTCCCGCCGGATTCCAGACCTACGCCACCGGCCGGCAGTACGAACTCCGCAGGGGCGACGCGTTGGCCGTAGTGACTGAGCTGGCGGCCGGCCTGCGGCTGTACAGCCGCGCAGGTGTCCTGCTCACCGAGACGTATGGGGACGCAGAGATTTCTCCCGGTGCCGCCGGGATCACTCTCGCGCCCTGGGCAAACAGGGTGGAGGACGGGGTCTGGTACCTCGACGGAAAGAAGCAGCAGCTGGACATCACGGAGGTTTCGCGGAACAACGCCAGCCATGGACTGCTCCGCAACTCCGCCTACAGTCTGGTTGATGAATCGCAATATTCAGTGACCCTCGAGGCGACGGTCTTCCCGCAGCATGGCTACCCGTTCCTGGTGCGGCACCGGGTCCAGTACTTCCTGACTGAGGATCTTGGTCTGGAAGTCCGCCAGACGCTGGTCAACGATTCCAACGCCCCGGCGCCGTTCGTCCTGGGCGCCCACCCATACCTGCGGCTGGGCGATGCGGACGTGGACCACCTGACCCTGACCGTTGCCGCCGATACCCGCCTGGTGGCGGACGAACGCCTGATCCCGCGCAGCTCCGAACCCGTTAGCGGGGACAGTGACTTCCGCAACGGTCAACGGCTGGGGGGCCTCGAGGTCGACGTCGCCTTGACGGACATAACGTTCGACGGCGGGGCGGCCCGCCACGTGCTCAGCGCACCTGACGGCCGCAGCGTGACCTTGTGGCAGGACGAATCCTGCGGCTACGTCCACGTCTTCGTAACGACTGAACTGCCCGGCAGGCCCAAGGCGGTGGCCATCGAACCTATGACCGGTCCGGCCAATGCCTTCAACTCCGGTGACGGGCTCCGCTGGCTCCCGGCCGGAGAAACGTTCACGATGGCCTGGGGGATTGAGGCTGCCCTGGGCGGGGCCGGGTAGCCGTTTCGCATAAGGGCCGGTGCTGAGGAAGTATTAGGCTATGACGCCAGACAAGGACGCCGCCCCATACGCTTCAGCGCCCACCGGCACGCCGCCCAACACGGCCCGGCCGGTGGAAACTGCCCTCCCTAGCAGCGTGCGTGCAGACCGGGATCTGGAGCAGGACATTCCGTACGGCATCCGGATCGCAGCGTCGTGGGCCTGGCGGCTCGTCCTTATCCTGCTGATGGCCGGCGCCCTGATCTGGCTGCTCAGCCGGATCAGCTTCCTGATTATCCCCGTTATGGTGGCCGCCCTGCTGGCCGGACTCCTGAGCCCCGTGGTGCGCTGGCTACGGAGCAGGAGGCTGCCAAACGGCGCCGCGGTGGCCATCACGGTGGTGGGTTTCATCGGGGTGATCGTTGGTGCCCTTTCCCTGGTGGGACGCCAGTTGGCTTCGGGTTTTGGCGAATTGTGGTCCCAGTCGCTGGCGGGCGTGACTCAGATCCAGGACTGGCTGGCCGCCGGACCCCTGCACCTCACCGCTGACCAGATCGACCAGTACCTCAAGGAAGCAACCACCGCACTCCAGGACAACAGCAGCAGCATCCTCAGCGGTGCGTTGTCCTTTGGCAGCACCGCCGGCCACTTCGCCGCGGGAATGGTGCTGGCCCTGTTCATCCTGATCTTCTTCCTGCTCGAAGGCGACAGGATCTGGGCGTTCCTGGTCCGCCTCCTCCCGAAGAAAGCGCGTGCAGCAACCTTCGGTGCCGGGCGCAAGGGCTGGGCTTCCATGGTCAGCTACGCACGGATCCAGATGTTTGTTGCGTTTGTTGACGCTGTAGGCATCGGCGCCGGCGCGGCCATCATCGGGGTGCCGCTGGCCCTGCCGTTGAGCGTGCTCGTGTTCATCGGCTCCTTTATCCCGGTGGTCGGCGCTCTGGTGACCGGGGCCATCGCCGTCCTCCTGGCCCTGGTGGCCAACGGTCCGGTCAATGCCCTGATCATGCTGGCTATCGTGCTGCTGGTCCAGCAGCTGGAGAGCCACATCCTGCAACCACTCGTGATGGGCAAGGCCGTGTCCCTGCATCCGGTGGCGGTGATCCTCTCCGTGGCGGCGGGTTCGTACCTTGCGGGTATCCCCGGCGCGCTGTTCTCGGTGCCCATCCTCGCCGTAGCAAACTCCTCGATTCGCTACATCGCCGCCAGAACGTGGGAACATGAACAGGTGCTGGCAATCCCCGGTGGGACCGTGACGCCAGGCCTGGACCATGATGACTCCATCAGGGATGTCCGGTTGCCGGGCGGCAGACCCAAGCGCGGCAAGGACGCCGCAGCCAGCACAGAAGCAGCCAATCCGGACGCCGAGGCCTGAGATGAGCCAAGGCGCCGGAGCCGTATCCACCCAAGGAGAATAAGTCCGTGAACACCCTTGAAACCCTTCCCGTCACGCTGGACGATGTCCTGGAGGCGCAGAAGCTGCTCGAGGGGATTATTATGCGGACCCCGGTGGAATCGTCACGGGCCCTGGGCGGGATGGTGGGCGGCGACGTCTACTTCAAGTGCGAAAACCTGCAGCGGGCGGGATCATTCAAGGTCCGCGGTGCGTATGTCCGCATGGCCAAGCTCTCGGCCGAGGAGAAAAAGCGGGGGGTGGTGGCCGCATCAGCCGGAAACCACGCCCAGGGCGTGGCCGTAGCAGCCAAAAGCCTGGGCATCAAAGCCCGCATCTACATGCCTCTGGGCGTAGCCCTTCCGAAACTGGCGGCCACCCGCAGCCACGGCGCAGAAGTCATCCTCCACGGCCACAACGTGGATGAGGCTCTCGCCGAGGCGCAGCGCTACGCCAACGAATCCGGCATGGTGTTTGTGCACCCCTTTGACAACGTGGATGTGGTGTCCGGCCAGGGAACCATAGGCCTGGAGATTCTCGAGCAGATCCCCAACGTGGATACCATCCTGATGGGAGTGGGCGGCGGCGGGCTGCTGGCCGGAGTCGCTGTAGCCGTCAAGGCCCGGGCCAGGGAAATTGGGCGGGAAATCCGCATCATCGGTGTCCAGGCCGAAAATGCTGCGGCTTATCCGCCGTCACTCGCCGCCGACGCACTGGTTCCGCTGAAGAAAGTGTCCACCATGGCTGACGGTATCGCCGTGGGTCGGCCCGGACAGCTGCCCTTCAGTATCATCCGTGAGCTCGTGGATGATGTTGTCACGGTCAGTGAGGATTCCCTGGCACGCGCCCTGATCTTCCTGCTGGAACGGGCCAAGATGGTGGTGGAACCCGCCGGGGCGGTGGGGGTTGCCGCCTTGATGGATGGCAAAATCGAAAACCCCGGGACTACGGCCGTGATCCTGTCCGGCGGGAACATCGATCCGATGCTGATGCTTAAAGTCATTCAGCGGGGCCTGTCCGCCGCCGGGCGCTACATGACAGTGCGGATGATGCTGGATGACCGGCCGGGCTCGCTGGCCACCATCGCCCGCATCATCGCCGAAAACGATGCGAACGTCACTGGCCTGGACCACACCCGCGTTGGCGGCTCCATCAGCATGGGCGACGTTTCCATTACCGTGAACCTCGAAACCAAGGGCCACGAACATTGTGAGCAGGTCCTCGGCGCCCTCCGTGCCGAGGGCTTCCAGCCCATTGTGGTGCATTAGGAGCAGCCATGCTTGACCCGATGGGGGACGGAAAGCCGCGGAACCGGGAAACCACAGCCTCGCGGGCTAAAGCGGGGCTGTTGGTGGCCGGCGGCTTTGTGGCCCTGCTCTTTGTCATCGAACTGTTCAACATGCTGACCCTGCACGCCCTGAACCGTACATTCGGGCTCCGGCCGCGGTCCGCTGACGGGTTGCTGGACATCCTGACGTTCCCGCTGCTGCACGCCAATCTGAACCATCTGCTCTCCAATGCCCTGCCCCTGATTGTCTTCGGCTTCCTGGTGTTCCTGTCAGGCGTGCGGGTGTTCCTGACGGCCCTCGGATTCAGCTGGCTGGGCTCCGGGCTGACGGTGTGGCTGATTGGCGACGGCGGCATCACAGTTGGCGCCTCGGGCCTGGTTTTCGGGTTGTTCGCCTTCCTTCTGGTGCGGGGTTTCTTCAACCACAGCTGGCGGCAGATCCTGCTCGCCGTGGTGCTGTTTATGGTCTACGGCGGCATCCTGCTCGGTGTGTTGCCGATCATGGGCAGCTACATCTCCTGGCAGGCGCACCTCGGCGGGGCGGCAGGCGGAGTTGTCGCTGCCCTGTTGCTGCGCCCCAAGCACGCAAAAACGCCGGCCTCCTGACGGGGGCCGACGTTTGGCCAGGCCTGTAAGGCCTGAAGCGCATTCAGTGTGACGCGTTAGCCTGTATACGGCTTGGCGGAGATGATTTCGACCGTGATGTCCTTGCCGTTCGGCGCAGTGTAGCTGAGCTTCGCACCCTCTTTGTGGCCGACGATTGCGGCGCCGAGGGGTGACTTCTCGCTGAACACGTCCAGATCGGAATCGCCGGCGATTTCGCGGGACCCCAGCAGGAATGTCTCTTCGTCGCCGGCGATGAGGGCAACAACGAGCATGCCGGGCTCGACGATGCCGTCGTCAGCGGGGGACTCTCCTACGTGGGCATCTCGCAGGAGCGCGGTCAGCTGGCGGATCCGGGCTTCGATCTTGCCCTGCTCTTCTTTGGCCGCATGGTAGCCGCCGTTTTCCTTCAGGTCGCCCTCTTGCCGGGCCGCTTCAATCTTCTGGACAATCTCCGCACGGCCAGGGCCGGAAAGGTGGTCCAGCTCTGCCTTCAGGCGGTCAAAAGCTTCCTGGGTGAGCCAGGCTGCAGGCGCGCTGTTGGTGGTAGACACGGACTTCTCCTAAATGGTCATACATGCAAAAGACCCCGCAACGGTGGCCACTTGTGGAACTCAGCAACCAGCTCAGCGGGGTAGAGGTATTGACCCATTGTAGTCAATACTCTGGACATACCCAACCGGGATAGGGCACAGATCACATGGTGCTACGTCCCGGCGCGCGGAATCCAGCAGTCGTCCACTACGCCCGAAACGGACAAGGACTCCGTCCGAAGGGCCACGCGCTGCGAAACTGTCCTGCCGCCGTCGGCCGTTCCGTTAGCTTCCCCCGGCGGGATGTCCACGACTTTCCAACCCACCACGGCGAACTTGGAGTCGAGGGCCTTCACAGCGCACTTGACGGCCGTTCCCGGGTCCCTGGTGACCTGGAAATCAACCTCTGCCGCAGTGGCATCAATGGTGCTGAATCCGACGTCCTTGAACGTCACGTCCGAGACAGCGTTCGACGTGGAGACCCAGGCCATAAACCCTACTCCGGCCGCCAGCGCCGCTACGGCGATGCCACGTTTGACCGCCGGCGGGAGGGACGGCTTTTTACTGCCATAACGATTGGCTAGGCTAGTGTCTGCGGGCGGGGACACTGCGGGCTGTTCGTGGGTAGTCACCAGTCCAGTTTAGTTCGGTTCCGGTCCATGGCTGTCCGTGGCGGATCCGCAACCCCTCTCCCGCGCAGATATTCCGCCTGTCCCGTTATATGCAGTCCCGTCAGTCCAGTGGCCGTCACAGCAGCCGCAGAAGAATAAGGAGCCGTCCTTCGATGACAGCGTCCACGCATACCCCGGCACCGCTGAGGCTGCTAGCCGTTCATGCGCACCCGGACGACGAGTCCAGCAAGGGCGCGGCCACCATGGCGATGTACGCCGCCGCCGGGGTGGAAGTCATGGTGGCCACCTGCACCGACGGATCCCGCGGCGATATCCAAAACCCTGCCGTGGAAGGTGATCCGCATCCCAAGCGGGACATGGCAGGGGCGCGCCGGCTGGAGATGGACCAGGCGGCCAATGTACTTGGCATCAAACAGCGCTGGCTCGGATTCACGGATTCCGGGCTGCCCGAGGGCGACCCCCTGCCGCCGCTGCCCGCGGGATCCTTTGCCGTCCAGCCGCTGGCGCGAGCCGCGGCGCCGCTGGTGCGGCTGGTCCGGGACTTCAAGCCGCAGGTGATCGTCAGCTATGACGAAAACGGAGGATACCCGCACCCGGACCACATCATGGCGCACCGGGTGGCAGTGGAGGCGTTTGCGGCTGCGGGTGACCCGGACAGGTATCCGGACGCCGGTGCCGCCTGGGAACCAAGCAAGCTCTACTACGACAGGGCGTTCAGCCCGGACCGGTTCCGCGCATTGCATTTTGCCCTGGAGGAAGCGGGCCTGCAGTCCCCGTACGCCCAGCGGCTTGCCGCCTGGCTGGAAAAGGACGCGGAGGGCCACACGCCGCCGCGGGGTGCCCATGCCACCACAACGCAGATCGACTGCGGGGACTTTTTTGAGGCCCGCGACGACGCCCTCCGCGCGCACCGCACGCAGGTGGACCCGCTGGGGTTCTTCTTTGCTGTCTCGGCCGAAATGCAGCGCCGCGTGTGGCCCTGGGAAGACTACTCCCTGATCGAGTCCAGGGTCCCCGCAGTATTGCCCGAAAAGGACCTTTTCGCCGGGCTAAGATAGAGACGGCAGCATATTCTATGCCGTGTAGAAAAGCAGTGGGCTGGTCCGGGTCCCGCGGACCCGCCTCCGGAATCACCGGCCGGCTGCCCATCAGTTTCCACAGAAGGTTTGAACCGTGCATCACATGCTCCTCGCCCTGACCACCGCTCCCTCACCACTGCCGACGCCCGGCCTGCGTGAGGGCCTCTCCGAGGACCAGATCACCCCGGGCCTGTGGGGCTTCATCATGACGGCCTTCTTTGTGCTGGCCACCACGCTGCTGATTGTGGACATGGTCCGCCGCATCCGCCGCGTCCGCTACCGCGCGCAGGTGGAAGAAGAGCGCCAGGCAGCGGCAGCGGCCGCGGACATCGAAGCCGCCGACGACCACGACGGACTCCGTGCTGCCGGGGAGCCGGATGCTGAAGGCGGCGAGGCTGGCCTCGAAGGCAATGGGCAGGGCCAGCCGGCCGATCGGTCCCAGCCCCGCGACTAAGGCGGGCCGACTTCTCGCGCACCCACCGGTTTCCGCCAGTTCACGGTTCCCGCCAGGTCAACTGAGGACTGCGATGGCGATCGCCGTAAAGTGTGTTGCGAATGCCAGGACTGTCAGTGCGTGGAAGAGTTCGTGGAAGCCGAAGTGCTCGTAGCTGAAGTTGGGCTTCTTAAGCGCGTAGAATACCGCGCCGGTGATGTACAGGATTCCGCCCACGCAGATCAGAATGGCCGCCGGGACGCTGGCCGCGAAGAATTCGGGCAGGTAGAACAGCGACCCGCAGCCGAGTGCAATGTAGATGGGCACGTACAGCCAGCGCGGGGCGTCCGTCCACAGCAGCCTGAACAGCACGCCGAGGACGGCCCCGGACCAGATGACCCAGAGCAGCAGGACCGCCTTGGGTTGCTCCAGGAGCGACCAGGCCAAGGGCGTGTAGCTGCCGGCGATGACCAGCATGATGTTGGTGTGGTCCAAGCGCTTGAGCACAATCTTCACGCCGGGGGACCAGTTGCCGCGGTGGTAGATGGCACTGATGCCAAATAGCAGGACGCCGGTAGCGGCGTAGATTGCCGAGGTGATCTTGCGGTCCGTAGTCGGGGCAAGGACCACCAGGATGATCCCCGCGGCCAGAGCCAGCGGCGCCGTGACGCTGTGGATCCAACCGCGCCACTTGGGCTTGATCATCAGGAGTTCGGCCAGCCGGACAGCGGCGTCGTCCAGGGCGCTGTTGCCGTGGTCCGCGGAGGGCGCGCGGGAGCCGTCAGGAGTCTGGCTGTTCATGGGTTCAGAATATCCCCTCTTTGCGTAAGTTACTCATGGGTAACGATCATGACGGGTCATCCGGGCACGTCCCGGCGCACCCGCTCCGGTCCCGGACGGTAGCCTAGGATGTGCAATGCCGTCGAACAGCAACGGAAGTCAGGTGAGTCTCCTCGTGGAATTTCGCGGGTTCCTTTATGGCTTCTACGAAAGGCGGCTGCTCAGCGAGCTTGCCGGCGGCCGCATTCCCAAGCACATCGGCGTGATGGTGGACGGCAACCGCCGCTGGGCCAAGCAGTTCAATGCACCCACCAGCCAGGGCCACCAGGCCGGCGCGGACAAGATCCATGAGTTCCTGGGCTGGTGCCAGGAACTCGGGGTCAAGGTGGTCACGCTGTACATGCTGTCCACGGACAACATGAGCCGGTCCAGCGAGGAGCTGGATCTTCTGATGGGCATCATCGCCAACACCCTGGACCGTCTGGACGAGGACGCCAACATCTCGGTCCACGCCATGGGCGCCCCCGAGCTCCTGCCCGACTACCTGGCTGACCGGCTCAACAAGCTCACGGCCCGCACGCCGGTTCGCGAAAAGATCCATGTCAACGTTGCGGTGGGCTACGGCGGACGCCGCGAGATCGTCGACGCCGTGCGGGAGCTGCTTCACGACGCCGTAGCCAAGGGGTCTGACATTTCGGTGCTCGCTGACTCGCTGTCCGTCGACGATATTTCCCGCTTCCTTTATACGCGCGGCCAGCCGGATCCGGACCTGGTCATCAGAACGTCCGGGGAGCAGCGGCTGTCAGGGTTCCTGATGTGGCAAAGTGCGTACAGTGAGTTCTACTTCTGCGAGGCGTTGTGGCCCGCTTTCCGCAAAGTGGATTTCCTTCGCGCCCTCCGGGACTATGCAGGCCGGCAGCGGCGCTTCGGCACCTGATCTGTCAGCGCCGTTCACGCGGAATTCACACGGCCGCAACAGGAATCGCCGACGGATGGCACCGGAAATTACTGGGCGGGGATTTACGTTGTATCCATCAGCAGGCAAAAACGCCGGCTGATCGGGGAGGCCAGTACATGGAGCGAAATTTCGCACCGGTTGTATGGGAGGCCGGACCCGGCCTCCAGGCCGAGCCGCCTCACCAATAACAATTCCGGGCGCGTGCCCGGGGCTGGAGTCGATGTGGCTATTTCTGAACAACTGCCCGAGGCCGTTTTTGACCAGGGACAGAAAGCTACCTCTCGCACCACGCGAGCCACCTCACAAACCGGTGCAGCAGACGAAAAATCTGCGGCCGGTTTTGCTGTCTCCGGAAGGGACGCCACCATTAGCACCTTCGTCATTGACACCTCCGTCCTGCTCTCGGATCCACGGGCGCTGCTCCGCTTCGCAGAGCACGAAGTCATTGTTCCGATCGTTGTCATCACGGAACTTGAGGGGAAACGGCACGACCCCGAGCTGGGCTACTTTGCCCGCACAGCGCTCCGGCTGCTCGATGACCTCCGGGTGAAACATGGTGGCCTGAGCAAACCCATTCCCATCGGAAACGAGGGCGGCACGCTGCTGGTGGAGTTGAACCACATTTCCGCCGACGTGCTTCCGTTGGGTTTCCGCAGTGGCGACAACGACAGCCGGATACTTGCCGTGGCCAAGAACCTGGCCAATGAAGGCCGGAACGTCACGGTGGTTTCGAAGGATCTCCCCATGCGGGTCAAGGCCTCCGCCATGGGACTTACGGCCGACGAATACCGCAACGAGCTCGTGAAGGATTCGGGCTGGACCGGCGTAGCCGAGGTGGAAGCCAGCGAGGAAGAAATCTCCACTCTGTACGGCCACGAGCCTGTCTTCATCCCCGCAGCCGCGGAAATGCCGGTCAACACCGGGCTGGTGATCCTCTCCAACCGGGGCTCAGCCCTGGGCCGGGTGGGCGCCGACAAGCAGGTGCGGCTGGTCAAGGGGGACCGGGACGTGTTCGGGCTCCACGGACGCTCCGCGGAGCAGCGGTTGGCCATCGACATGCTGATGGACCCCGCCGTCGGAATCGTTTCGGTCGGCGGACGGGCCGGCACCGGCAAGTCCGCGCTGGCCCTGTGCGCCGGCCTGGAAGCGGTGCTGGAACGCCGCGAGCACCGCAAGGTGATCGTGTTCCGCCCCCTCTACGCCGTAGGTGGCCAGGAACTCGGCTACCTGCCCGGCTCCGAGTCGGAAAAGATGAACCCCTGGGCACAGGCGGTCTTTGACACACTCGGCGCCCTGGTCAGCCAGGAAGTCGTGGAAGAAGTCATGGACCGCGGCATGCTGGAGGTTATGCCGCTGACGCACATCCGCGGACGCTCCCTGCACGACGCGTTCGTGATCGTTGATGAGGCCCAGTCACTTGAGAAGAACGTCCTCCTCACCGTGATGAGCCGAATCGGCCAGAACTCCAAGATCGTCCTCACCCACGACGTCGCCCAGCGTGACAACCTGCGCGTCGGCCGGCACGACGGTATTGCCGCAGTCGTCGAAACCCTGAAAGGACACCCTCTCTTCGGCCACATCACCCTGACGCGCTCCGAACGCTCCCCGATCGCAGCCCTGGTAACAGAACTGCTGGAGGGCGCCGAAATCTAGCCATACGATCCGGTAGCGAGGGCCGTGGTTCCGCTCGTCGGGCCACGGCCCTTCTCCATCGGAAGTGCCCTCAGCGAGCCCCGAGGAACTTGGCTGCGGCATCGTGGCCCTCTACCTTCAGGGTCCAGTCGGGGCGTTTGAAGGTTGCGGGGGTGAGGCGCACTTTTTGGACTTCCACGGCCTTGCCGCCCCAGGAGTGCCTGTAGACGCCGTTGAGTTCATAGCCGAGGGAGCGGGACACTCCCAGGGATGCGGCGTTCCAGGCGGCGGCTTCGGACTCGGCCACTTCGGCGCCGAGCCAGTCGAACGCGTAGAGTGCGACGGCGGCCCGCATCTCAGTGCCGAGGCCCTGACCGTGGAGGGACTGCTTGAGCCATGAGCCGGTGCTGACGGTCTTGAGGGTTGCGAAGTCCTTGGCGCCGATGTCCTGGCAGCCGATGAATTCGTTCAGGTACCAGATGCCCAGGAGCAGGGTCCAGTCCTCCGGCGTGGCCTGGCCGCGGCAGCGCCAGTACCACTGCGCCATGTTGTGCCCCAGAGTTTCTGCCGGCAGTTCTGTCCACGGCGTGCTGAAGGGGTTCCGGCCGGGTTCGTGGACCCCGCTCGCTGCCGCTTCAACCGCGGCAGGAATGTCGGCGTCGGCAATGGGTCGCAGCACCAGGCGGGGTGTGGTCAGCTCGAGGCCGAAGAGGGGCCAGATGGAAGTCAGCGCGGTCATCAGGGAAGCCTAGCCCAGGGCCGGCCACGGGGCTTGTCAACCGCCGGTGATGGCCGGAGGGGGAGCTGCGATCAGGTGCGGATGTCCCAGCTGATGTGGCGGCGGACGTCCGTGAGGTTCATGGACTCGGCCACAAAAAGGTCGTCCAGCATGTATTCATCCACGGCGAGGATCCGGATCCAGTGCCCATAATTCGGGGCTGCCGCTTCCAGCGACCGGGTGGCAACGCAGACGCCCGTCTCCAGGTCGATCCGCACGCGGTTGCTGCCGGGCAGGCAGAGCGAGGCGGCAGGATACACGGAACGATAGGACGCCGAAGGCGTCACAATTGCCTCCAGTGCCGGCCGGCCAGCGTGATCCACGCGGCTAACGGCGTCGATCTCCACGGCGTTGGTCCCCGGGAACTCGATCGGGACCGGCGCGTTCCCGGCGAGTTCCACGGGATCGAGGGCGGCCGAGAAGCGGCCGTTTCCGAAGCCAGGCTCGCCGTATGCTGCCTCCGGACGGCGCCTGACCAGGCCACCGTCGTCGTAAACAGGCGCCACCAAGTGGGGCGGCAACAGCCAGGACTTCCGGGTGGCGCTGACGTACAACCCGTCCTTGGAATCGTTGATTCCGGTGGTGCTGTGGAGGACAAGCCGGTCAGCGGTTTCCAGACGAAGCGCACCGGGCCGGCGGAGCCAGGCGCGGACCAGCGGTGCGGACGGGTCTGGGACGTCGGAAAACGGTTCATCCCAGTATTCAAAGCGCAGTGACTGCCACTTCCAGGGGGAAGACCGGCAAAGGTTCCGGAACATGGTGCTCAGGTCCGCAGCGTCAGCGCTGCCCTCCGGATCCGGCCGGCGCCTGGTGTCCCATGTCGACATATCCACAGTTTACGCGTGGGTTCTGCGGTGCGGCGCACCAATCCAGTAGCATCCGAGGGGTGATCCGACGACTCGATGGACTGTGGGACGCCACCCCGCTGGCGTTCTGGCTGGCACTGGCCGCTTGCGCCTACTTTTTTGTCATGGCAGTCCGCCTGACGGTTATTGACGTGCGCCACCACCTGCTGCCCAACCGGATTGTCTTCCCCTCGTACGGCGTGGCCGGGTTCCTGTTGCTCGCGGCTGCCTTGGTGCACGTGATTGCGGGTCCCGCCGCGATCCTGGGGTCACCTGACGGTGCTGCCGAGCTCCTGGGGATCCCGGCGCTGCGCATCCTGGCCGGCGGGGCGGTTTTGTGGGCGTTCTATTTTGTCCTGCGGATGGTCTACCCGCCCGGCATGGGCTTTGGCGACGTGAAACTGGCCGGCGTCCTGGGAATGTATCTTGGCTATCTTGGCTGGGTCCACGTCTTTGCCGGGACGTTTGCAGCTTTCCTGCTGGGGGGCCTCTGGTCTATGGCCCTGCTGGCGGCCCGCCGCGGCACCTTGAAATCTTCGATCCCGTTTGGCCCGTTTATGCTCGCCGGTGCCGCCGCGGCCATGCTGCTGCCTGCCTGACGCGGTCCGGCATGCCCATTTCGAGCCGTGACGGAGCAGCTCTACGGTGACATACAACAGGGGCGCCGCAACCCCCAAGATCGTGGCGCCCCTGCCGGCTATTGTTGCGGCTTCCGCCGCTACGGCTCACAGCCGTACGACGCCGGTCAGCGGCGTCGGGAGGCCAGCTATGAGAAGACCGGAGCGAGGGAGTCCGCGTATGCGTTGCCGCCCAGGCCCTGGATGGCGCGGAAGATCACAAAGCCCCAGAAATCTGTGGCCAGGGCGCAACCCACTGACGCAAGGGTAAACAGCTCAATGGCAATGAGGAACGGGTTCCGGCGGCCGAGGACGTCCCCGAACTTGCTGTAGATAGGCATCACGATGGTGGGCATGGCGGTCGAGACGATGGTCTGGTCGAGGCTGGAGTGCAGCACGCCGGCAATGAGCGCCGAGAAGATAATCCAGATGCGCTTCTGGGTCAGCAGCAGCGGTTCCTTCTTGATCACGCCGATCAGCTGACGGGTCTCCTCTTCGGAGGCTGCCATGTTTTCGGACAGTTTCAGCGAGAGTCCGATCAGGTCCTGGAAGAGGTCCGGGGAGATCTCTCCCGACGGGGAAGACGCACCGCCGGCCATGAAGCCGTCGATGACATCCCGGGGGATTTCATCTTCCACGTGGCCGAGGATGGCGTCTTCCTTTGTGGGGAAGTAATTGAAGAACGTGCGGCGCGAGATCTCCGCCAGCTCGCGCGACGAACGACGGCGGCCGGCGCCCTCCATGGGAAGGTGCCGGCCGCCGTCGTAGGTTGGTGCTGAGTGCCTAGATACCGGGGGTCATGCCTTGTGCGGCGGGCGCGTCATGGACATAACGTCCAGCGCGGTGTCCAGCTGCTCTTCGGTGACCTCGCCGCGCTCCAGGAAGCCCATGGCGACGACGGTCTCACGGATGGTGAGGCCCTCGGCCACGGCCTTCTTGGCGATCTTCGCCGCGTTCTCGTAGCCGATGTACTTGTTTAGCGGCGTCACGATCGAGGGGGACGCCTCGGCCAGGAAGCGGGCGCGCTCCACGTTGGCGGTGATACCGTCGATCATCTTGTCCGCCATGACCCGGCTGGTGTTGGCCAGCAGCCGGATGGACTCGAGCAGGTTGGCGGCCATAACGGGGATGCCGACGTTGAGCTCGAAGGCGCCGTTGGTGCCGGACCATGCGATGGCGGTGTCGTTGCCGATGACCTGGGCGCAGACCATGATGGACGCCTCGCAGATGACCGGATTAACCTTGCCCGGCATGATCGAGGAGCCCGGCTGCAGGTCCGGGATGGCGATTTCGCCAAGGCCGGTGTTGGGGCCGGAGCCCATCCAGCGGAGGTCATTGTTGATCTTCATGAACGAGATCGCGATGTTGCGCAGCTGGCTGGAGCCTTCGATGAGGCCGTCGCGGTTGGCCTGCGCCTCGAAGTGGTCGCGGGCTTCGGTCAGAGGCAGTCCGGTATCCGTGGCGAGCAGTTCGATGACTCGCTCCGGGAAGCCGGCAGGGGTGTTGATGCCCGTGCCCACAGCGGTGCCCCCGAGCGGAACTTCGGCGACGCGGGGGAGGGCGGCGTTGATGCGTTCGATGCCGTAGCGGACCTGGGCTGCGTAGCCGCCGAACTCCTGGCCGAGCGTCACCGGGGTGGCGTCCATGAGGTGGGTGCGGCCGGACTTGACGACGTCCTTGAACTCCACGGCCTTGCGCTCCAAGGACTCGGCCAGGTAGCCGAGCGCCGGGATGAGGTCGTTGATCAGGGCCGAGGTGGCGGCAACGTGGACCGACGTTGGGAAGACGTCGTTGGAGGACTGCGAGGCGTTGACGTGGTCATTCGGGTGGACAACCTTGTCGCTGCCGGCGGCCTTGAGGGCACGGGTGGCCAGCTCGGCGATGACCTCGTTGGTGTTCATGTTCGAGGACGTGCCGGAGCCGGTCTGGAAAACGTCGATGGGGAAGTCGCCGTCGTACTTACCGGCAGCTACCTCATCCGCAGCCGCTGCGATCGCCTTGGCCAGCTCGCCGTCGAGCACCCCAAGTTCTGCGTTGGCCTGCGCGGCAGCCTTCTTGACCCGCGCGAGCGCCTCGATGTGCGCCCGTTCCAGGGTCTTGCCGGAGATGGGGAAGTTTTCAACTGCACGCTGCGTCTGTGCACGGTACAGGGCGTTCACGGGGACGCGGACTTCGCCCATCGTGTCGTGTTCAATGCGGAATTCTTCAGTGGAAGTCATGGGGCTAGCTTAGGGCGATCCGGGGCCCGGACTAAAACCGTGAACCGCATGCTACGGGCAACGATTCAGGCTGGGCCTAGACGTCGCCGATCCCGGAAACCACGTTCGCGCGGCCCTCGGCGAGGCTGTAGGAGAGGCCGATCACCGCGGCGCGGCCGTTCTCGATTGCGGTGGAAATCACACGGGAGCTGTCCACCAGGCGCTGGGACGTCTGCTTGACGTGCTCCACCACCATGTCGTTGACCTCGTGCTCGCCGTTCCGCATGGACGTCAGTACCGAAGGCGTGATGCGCTCCACCAGGTCCCGTATAAAGCCCACCGGCATGTTGCCGGTGTCCACTGCGGACTTGGTGGCACTCACAGCGCCGCAGCTGTCATGCCCCAGCACCACGATCAGCGGAACCCCCAGCACGCTGATGCTGTACTCGAGGGAGCCCAATACGGCGTCGTCAATTACCTGGCCGGCGGTGCGCACCACAAAGGCGTCCCCCAGCCCCAGGTCGAAGATGATCTCGGCGGCGAGCCGTGAGTCCGAGCAGCCGAAGATCACGGCAAACGGGTTCTGGTTTTCCACCAGCGACGACCGGCGCGGCGCGTCCTGGTTCGGGTGCGACGATTCGCCGGCAACAAAGCGTTCGTTGCCTTCGCGCATACGGCGCCAGGCGAGGGCAGGGGTCAGATAAGTAGCCACGGGCTTACTTTACGGGGCGGTACTGGCTGACGGCGAAACTGTGACAGCCGGATTGGCTTCCATGGACTGCACGACGGCGGCGGCGAGTTCAGCGAATTCGTCCAGCTGGGCGCTCCCCGTCAGGACTACAGTGGTTCCGCGGTAATTCAGCACCATGCTCTTTTCGCCTTTGCCGGTGTCATGCAGTTTCCAGTCCTGCCCGCCCGCCGCACGCGTTCCCGTAACGGGAGCGCTCCTGGTCTGCTGGACGAGCCAGGTGGGGTTGGGCTGGCGGGTCTGGACCAGGCCGATGAAGGACTCCTTCGGGGTCAGGTAGCCAACCTCCCAGGTGGGAACGCCGCTGCCGCTGCCGGACTCCCAACGTGCGTAGTTGGACGTGAACGACTTGCCGGTGTCCGGTGTTACAGGTGTGAATCCCGCCACATCCGTGGCGTTCCGGGCCACGGCGCTGACATCGATGTCCGGGCGGAATCCGTCGCTCTTGGGGAGGGGGTTCATCAGGATAACGGGCAGGAAGGCGGCGATGCTGACCACCAGGGCAACGACCATGCCGATCACGGAGGCATTGGCGCGCTTTGCCGCTGCGGCGGGGATCACTGGGCGGACGGGGGCTGTCTCGGCAGTGCCTGCGCCATCGCCGTTTGCTCCGGAGTCGGAGGGGTTCGGTCCGGGACTGGTCGTTTCCTGCATTTCGCTCACCTCTCTATAGTCGCCCATGTTCAGGCCCAACTCACAGTCGGGGGAGTGCGGGAGGCCGAAGGCCCATGTTGCACGACTGCGTCATGCCACACCCTGAAGGCGCCGCCCAGACTATGATCAGTACCAGAGGAATCACCGCACCGGCTGAATCCGGCCGAGCGGGTCCAATGATCGCCACTCGAAGAAGAGGTTCACGTGTCACCAGCGCCTATGACCCAGCAGTACTCCACGATTTCCCCCTCCCTGGCCGTGGGCATCGACGAGCCAGACCGCAACCTCGCACTTGAGCTTGTCCGCGTCACCGAGGCCGCGGCCATCGCCGGTGGCCACTGGGTTGGTTTCGGCGACAAAAACAAGGCTGACGGCGCGGCGGTTGACGCTATGCGCTCCTTCCTTCACACGGTCCACTTCAACGGTGTTGTGGTCATCGGCGAGGGCGAAAAAGACGAAGCCCCCATGTTGTTCAACGGCGAACATGTTGGCGACGGCACCGGTCCTGAGTGCGACGTTGCCGTGGACCCGATCGACGGAACGCGCCTGACCGCGCTCGGCATCAACAACGCCCTGGCAGTCCTCGCCGTAGCAGAGCGCGGCTCCATGTTCGATCCGTCCGCCGTGTTCTACATGGAAAAACTGGTCACCGGCCCGGAAGCCGCCGACATGGTGGACCTCCGCCTCCCGGTCAAGCAGAACCTCCACCTCATCGCCAAGGCCAAGGGCGTGAAGGTCAACCAGCTCAACGTCATGATCCTTGACCGCGATCGCCACCGCCCCCTGGTCGAAGAGATCCGTGAAGCCGGTGCGCGCACCAAGTTCATCATGGACGGCGACGTAGCCGGCGCCATTGCCGCGGCCCGCTCCGGCACCGGCGTCGACGCCCTCATGGGCATCGGCGGCACCCCGGAAGGCATCGTTGCAGCCTGCGCCATCAAGTCGCTCGGCGGCGTTATCCAAGGCCGGCTGTGGCCCACCAGCGACGACGAGAAGCAGAAGGCGATCGACGCCGGCCACGACCTCGACCGAGTGCTGTCCACCAATGACCTCGTGTCCAGCGACAACTGCTACTTCGCGGCCACCGGCATCACCGACGGCGACCTCCTCAAGGGCGTTCGCTACTCCAAGGACAAGGTCCTCACCCAGTCCATCGTGATGCGCTCCAAGTCCGGCACCATCCGCTTTGTTGACGGCGAGCACCAGGCCAGCAAGTGGGAAGGCTACGCCCGCAAGAGCTAGCAGGCTCTTCACCCCGCGTCCTCCTGCGCGAACTGGCAGCTAATGACCCCCAAATTCCTGATTTGGCGTCATCAGCTGCCAGCCCGCGTTTAAGGTGAGGCGGGGGAGCGGAGGGCACGCAGCTTATCGCGCAGCTTGCGGGCCAGTTGGTACGCGTTATACCGGAGCTTTTGCACCGGGAGGTCCCAGGTGCCGGGGTACGCCACCTCGTGGCCGCCGAAGGACTTCTTGAACGCGGTGAATCCCGCCCATTTGTGGTCGGGCTGATCCGCGGGCGCAACGCCCCAAAGATCCACGTGTTTCAGGCCCCGGTCCTTGGCGTCCGCCATCAGGGTCACCAGGAGCGGTATGCCCGCGCTGAGCTTGCGGTGGGTATCATCCAAGGCGGCATGGGCATACGTCCTGGTGTCTGCGGAATCGTAGGCGAAGGCTGCAGCGATCGGCTCGCCGGTCAGCTCGGCGATGAACAGCGTGGCTGCGCCGGCGGGCATCAGGGAGGCTGCCACCTGGGTCAGGTACTCGTCGCTCTGCGGCTTGAAACCGTTCCGCCGGGCCGTCATATGCAGGAATTCCAGCAGGATACTGATGTCTTCCGGGTCCTTCGACGTCCGGAAGGTCACGCCCTTCTTGTGGATGTTCCGGTAGAGGTTCCGGTTCACGGGTTTCATCGCGGCCAGGACGTCCTTGAAGTCACCTTCGAGGTCCACGATCCAGCTGAGTTCAGGCTGCTGGTTCACCGGCGCCGGCTGAAGGCCGCGCCGGCTGAGCTCCGCGGCGGCCGGCAACTCAAGCCCCGCGGACACCGGCTCAATCCGGACAAACACCGCCCCACACGACCGTGCGGTGGCAACCAGGGCGGCCAGGGCGGCGTCGAACGTCTCCGCCGAGGATGCCACGGGTCCATAGGGGGCGTAGAGGACCTTGCCGGCAGGGTTTTTCTCCTCCACGGCCAGGAAGCTCCAGCCCGGACCTGACTGCTGATGGACGGTGCGGCCCAGGGAAGTCTGGACTTCCGCCCAAGCGGGTGTCTGCAGGAAGAATTCCACGGTTCAGGCCTTCAGGGATGTGGTCACGGCGAAGGCAATGGCCGGTGACTCTGCCCCGGCCACGGGGTGGACATTGACCGGTGCTTCCGCGGCCGGCAGGAAGGCGCTGCCGCCGCGGGTCAGCTGCAGATCGCCCTTTGGCGAATCGAGATACACCGAACCTGCAACAACAATAACAACGACTGCGCCCGCCTGTGCCAGCGGGACCGGCTCCGCGCGGGGTGCCAGTTCGATCCGTTGAAGCTGGAACTCCCGGAAGGGCGGCTGATAGAGCTCCTGGCCAAGGCTGGAGAATTCCGGCGTCAGCCTGGGGATGGCCACCGACTGGAATTCGGCGGTCCGGAGCAGCTCGGGTACGTCGACGTACTTCGGCGTCAGCCCGCCCCGAAGCACGTTGTCCGAGGACGCCATGACCTCGACACCCATGCCGTGCAGGTAAGCATGCACTTTGCCCGCGGGGAGGTAGACGGCCTCGCCCGGGGCCAGTGAAATCCTGTTCAGCAGCAGCGAAATCAGCACGCCAGGATCGCCCGGGTACTTCTCGTTGAGACTGATGACCGTGGAAAGTTCCGCTTGGTAGGGTGCCAGCGGAGCGCCGGAGACCAGGACGGCCGCCACCAATGCTGTGGTGTGCGAGACGTCGTCGCCGCCCTTGATCAGCCGCTCGAAGGCACTCTTGAGACCGGCGTCCTCATCGGGGTTTTCCAGGATCTCCAGCAGTTCCAGCAGCAGGGGCGGGATCCCGGCTTCCACCAATTCGAAGCGGGCGGCAAGGTGGAGCAGGATCTTCCGGGTTGCAGCCGGCGCCCGGAACCCGCACAACGCTTCGAACGGCGTCAGCGCAAAGAGCATTTCGGGCTTGTGGTTGTCATCGCGGTAGTTGCGGTGATCGGCATCGGGCGCAATGCCTTCAGCATTCTCCCGGGCGAATCCTACTTTGGCCTGTTCAATGCTGGGGTGGACCTGGAGCGACAGAGGTTGGGCGGCAGCAAGGATCTTGGTCAGGAAGGGGAGCCGTGGGCCAAACTCTGCCACGGATTCGCTGCCCAGGAAATGTTCCGGATCTTCGGCAATCAAGGCGTCCAGCGCTGCCACGGAGCCGTCCGCCCGGCGGGCCATGGAAGGGGCGCCGGGATGGGCTCCGATCCAGAGCTCGGCTTCCGGCCGGCCGGACTCGGGGCGTCCCAGCAGCCCTGCGATCGCGGTGGTGGATCCCCAGGCATAGTCGCGGAGGACGTTCTCAATTTCGTACACAGCCGGTGTCCATTCTTGGTCTACAGGTCTTAAGGTCTTCGTGTTCGTGCAGTCAGGTGCTGCGGCCGGGATGCCGGCGAAGGCGCTGGGCCTAGAGTGGCGCGCACTTGCCGTTGGTGGCCACGAGTTGGCGGATAGCTTCTTCGTTACCCTCGCGCTTGAGCTGGCTCAGCAGCTCCTCGGTGATCGGCTCGCCGTCGGGCGTTGTAGTCACGGGGGTGAAGTCGGACGACGGCGGCGGGGTTTGCTGCGCGGCCGATCCCGCTGGCAGGCCGGCGGCCGGCCGCAATGGAGAGGACGCCTGCAGGCCTCCGCCCACGCTTGATGCCTGCACCATGCTGTCAACGGGCGCAGCAGCCTGTGGGCCCGAAGCTGATGCCAGCAGCTGGTTCACCTTGGCGTGGATGATGTCAAAGTCAGGCACCGTGGAGAAGGACGCGTCGAAGTCGGGCGGGCCGATGGTGAGCCGCTTGACCTCCTGCCCCTTGGCCTTCGTGGCGAGATCCACAAAGCTGCCGAGTTGGGACGAGGAAATGTTGGACTCCACAACCTTGGTGCCTGCGCTGGCGATGTCCTCGAATTTGGACAGCAGCGTGGGAGGGTCCAGCTGCTTCAGCATGGCCTGCTGGACGCACTGCTGACGCTGGATCCGGGAATAGTCGTCGACGTATTCGCGGGACCTGCCGTACCAAAGGGCGTGCTCGCCGTCGAGTGTTTGGTCACCGGCAGGAATCCAGCCCAATGGCATGCCATGGGTGCGGGTAACCTCGTCGAAGAAACCGCTCATCGGAACCCAGCCGCCGGCCTTGATTTTGATGCCGCCCATCGCGTCAATGAGTTTGGCGAAGCCCGCCATATCCACCAGGACGTAGGCCTGTACGGTGATGCCGAGGGTTCCGGAGACTGCTTCGAGAGTCGCCTGCGCACCGGGGTCGTCTACACCCGGGTAGAGGTCCGCGTGCTCGTTTGTCACTTCGGTGTTGATGGCGTTGATGAGGCACTCGTCGCCGCAGTCGTAGCCGTCAGGGTAGATCTTGCGCATGGGCGAGCCTTCGCTGAACTGGGCGTTCTGCAGGTTGCGCGGCACTGAGATGATGGCAGTCTGGCCGGTCTTGGCGTCCACGCTGAGCACGGAGAGGCTGTCCGGGCGCCTGCCTGTGCGGTCGTCGCCGGCGTCACCGCCCATCATCAGGAAGTTGTAGCGGCCGTCCGCGGGATCGATCGTTGGGCCCCCAGCGAAGATGCTGCCGATGGCGTTGCGGCCCACGTTCAGCAGGTACGCGGCATACCCAAGGGTGCCGCTGCTCAGGACCAGGGCAAGGACCAGGGCGATGCCGACGGCGGGACGCGCCGCCGGTGCCAGCAGGACGGGGCGGATCAGCCGGAGTGTGTTGATGAACAGGAATGCCCATCCGAGCGCCAGCGCGACCAGGACCAGGATGATCACCAGCGAGGCAAACGGATTGGTGAGGATGTTGATCAGGAGCGACCGGTTCACTGCCAGCAGCAGCAGGGTGACCGCCAGCAAAGCCCACGCGCTGAGGGTGACGCGCAGCGCAACGCGGCCGAGCTTGCGGTCGCCGGCCACAATTTGGGCGCTGCCGGGCACCAGGAGGGTCATCAGGACCAGGGCCAAGCCCCGTTTGGTCCGGAATGGCACGGAGGCGCTGGACGGATACCGGACAGGATCAGTCATGACTGTGCCGGTTGCTGGCTGCTGCGGTTCGCTTCTGGACATGTCGGGTTCCTTAACGGCTGCCCCGGAGAACACCATTGCCGTCGGCGAAGACTTCGCTGACCTTTTGCCTGAGGTTGGCTCCCTTGCGGGTGGCGGCGTCGTTGAGTTCCTGGGCGAAGTCCATGAGGTCGGCGCGGAGCGCGGCTGCCAGCTGGTCCGTTCCCGACGCGAGGATCCGGACCGCGAGCAGGCCTGCGTTCCGGGCACCGGCAATGGACACGGTGGCTACGGGGACGCCGGCCGGCATTTGCACGATGGAGAGGAGGGAATCCATACCGTCCAGGGTCTTCAGGGGGACCGGGACGCCGATGACGGGCAGGGGCGTCACGCTTGCCAGCATGCCTGGAAGGTGGGCGGCTCCGCCGGCGCCGGCGATGATGACCCGGAGCCCGCGCTCGTGGGCTGTCTGTCCGTACCGGATCATTTCGGTGGGCATCCGGTGAGCGGAGACCACATCGGCTTCGAAGGGGATGCCGAACTCAGCCAGTGCATCCGCGGCAGCTTCCATGACCGGCCAATCCGAGTCTGAGCCCATGACCAGCCCAACGATGGGACGTGGGCCGGTGCCGGCGGTGGTTTCGGTGGTCATGCGTTCTCCTCGGAAATCCGTGCTGATTCTTCGGCGGGAACCCGGCCATCGCGGATGATGGCCGCCACCCGGGTTGCGCGTTGCCGGACCGAGTCCACAACATCCGTGGAGGTCCCGACCAGGTTGACATGGCCAATCTTGCGTCCCGGACGCACGGACTTGCCGTAGCAGTGGACCTTGGCGGCCGGCTCGCTGGCAAGGGCGGCAGGGTAGGCGGAAAACAGGTCCTGGTTGGCGCCGCCGAGGAAGTTCTTCATGACCACTACCGGACCCAGAATGTCGGTGGCACCCAACGGTAAGTCAAGGACCGCCCGCAGGTGCTGCTCAAACTGGCTGGTAACGGAACCGTCCTGGGTCCAGTGGCCGGTGTTATGGGGCCGCATGGCGAGTTCGTTGATCAGGAAGCCGACGCCGGAGCCCGGCGTTTCAAAGAGTTCCGCCGCCATCACTCCGGTGACGCCCAGTTCCGAGGCGACGCGCAGCGCCGCGTCTTCCGCGGCCGCGGCGACTTCGAGGGGGATGTCCAGGGCAGGGGCAATGACTTCGTCGCAAACACCATCTACCTGGATGGTGTGCACCACTGGCCACGCCCTCGCTTCGCCGCCCGGTGTCCGGGCCACCAGTGCGGACAATTCGCGGCTGAACTCAACCTTGGCTTCGGCGAGGAGCGGGCTCATGGCCTCGAACCACGGAGCAGCCTCTTCGGCAGCGTCGGCGGAATCGATGATCCGTACGCCCTTGCCGTCGTAGCCGCCGCGGGGCATTTTGAGGACAACGGGCCAACCGGTTTCATCGCCGAAGGCCACGAGCGCGGCGACGTCAGCCACGGCAGCCCAAGTGGGGTTTGGGAGACCCAGGCTGTCGATGGCAGCCCGCATCACCAGTTTGTCCTGGGCATTAACCAGGGCATCCGGACCGGGCTGGACATTGACTCCGGCGGCCAAAAGGGCCCGGAGGTGGTCCGTGGGGACGTGTTCGTGGTCGAACGTCATGACATCCAGGCCGTCCGCGAAGTCGAGGAGTGTCTGGAGGTCCTTGTAGTCACCCACTGGTGAAGTGGACACAGCCGATACGGCTGAAACGTCCTCCGCCTCAGCCAGGACACGGAGTTCAAAGCCAAGGGCGGTAGCGGCCGGGGCCATCATGCGCGCGAGTTGGCCGCCGCCAACAACGCCGATTACTGGAAAAGTCACATATGCCAGCCTACAGAAAAGCTCACCGGATCCGGGCTTTGGGACGCCGAGGGTCCCGCTTTTCGGGGATTTCCGTCACCACCCTGCACTCTGCGGGGGCCGGTTCACTGTTTTCGGGTCTAAAATGGACCTCTGGCCGTGTGGCCCATTGAACGGACGGCCATGGAGGGTCATGTTTAGCGCACTTTCAGATCGTATCCGGGGACTTGCCTCGCTATTTTGGCGTGAAGTAGCCAAGTTCGGTGCCGTAGGCGGTGTGGCGTTCGTCATTGACTCGGCAATCTTCATTTGGCTGTTCACCGGTCCGATGCACGGCAGCGAGGTGTGGGCCAAGGCCGTGGCAACCGTCGTGGCCAGTGTCTTCTCGTGGGTTGCCAACCGCTACTGGACGTTCCGCCACCGCAAGCAGGCCAATGTGGCCCGCGAGGCCGTGCTCTTTGCCATCATGAACCTGGTGGGACTCCTGATCGCCTCAGGCTGCGTCTGGTTCGCGAAGTACATCCTGGACCTGAACGACAAACCCTCGCTCTTTATTGCCGGCAGCGTGGTGGGCCTGGTCCTGGGCACCATCTTCCGCTTCTTCGCTTACCGGTTCTGGGTCTTCAACGAAGAACTGGACCAGGAGCCGGAGTTCTCACACGACCACGAGCTCATCGAGCGGCACCACCAGGAGAAGGCCGCCGCCGCCCTGCGGGGGGAGCAGCCGGACGGGGACTTACCGAAAAGCCGCCGGCAGCCCTGACACAGCCGGTACCCGCGGACGCAGGCGGGGCTACTTGACACAGCCGGTACCCGCGGACGCAGGCGGGGCTACTTGCCGTGGATGCGTTCCGCGGTCAGCAGCTTGTCCGTAAGCTCCACATCGGGGTGCGCCAGCACCACTGAGCCGCCGCTGTGCCACGCGCCGAGCGAGTTCGCCAGCGCCGGTTCCAGACCTTCGGCAGCAGGGACCAGAAGCCTGACGCCTTCCTCATGCGGGGCCGCAAAGCCAGAGATCAGGCCTTCGTGGATGTGCTGCTGGCCTGCTCCGGCCCGAATGGCGCAGGCGGCGGCCGACGGATCCGTGTGCGCCATGAAGACGTCACCGTGGGAGCGCACCTCGGCGGCGTAGTCGAGGACTCCGGCAGGCAGCTCACCCGGCCACCGCATCGCCAGCGCGGGCAGCGCGACGGCTATGACGGCGTCGTACTTTCCCTCAACGGTTCCGGGCCGGTCGGTGACGAGGAGTTCCGCCTCCCGGCCGTCGAGCACTGTTTCCATGCCCAGCTGCCAGGCGGCCAGCGCCCAGATCATTGACTTCCAGTGGGCTGGCAAATCAAGGTTCAGCCGCATACCGGGTTCTGCGTCGAGTTCGTCCTGCAGCAGATTACTTGTTTTTGCCACCCAGTTGTCCAACACGCGGCCGGAGAGTTCCACGCGCTCGGAGTCCGGGCCGTACCAGGTCAGGCGGGGCGACGTGGCGTGGCCGGAACGCAGGAGGGTCATCAGATCTATCGCCGGGATACTCATGGCTTTATCTTGTCACGGACGCTGATGGGGCGTCCTTGGCGGGGATGCCCCGCGCGGAGTCCCTCAAGAGCGCAGGAGGGTCCAGCAGCGCTGTGATGTTACTCACAGCATGTTTGTCATCTTATTTGTCTTATTCGGGCCGCGCCTGTATTTTTGACCGCTATTCAGCGGAACGGGGGCACTTTGCGTGCCGATGCGGACCGTCAGGCCTCCGGCGCGCCGGGCCTTCGGAAAACTCCCGGGCGTGGCGTGCCAGCAATTGGCTCGGAAAGTTGATTATTATCCCGTCCACGGCTTGACTCCCCACTAGTTACACACGTGTAATTAGATATAGAAAGTCGCTGCATAAATTCAGGCACACAACCGAGTGTCCAAGGATCCAGGCAGGGACTGCAACTTTCAGGAGGGTCGCCGTGGGGCAAGCAGAGCGTATCCATGAAGATGCCGTCGTCGCCGGCCTGGCAACGGCTAAATACCGCGCACGGGGGGTACCGAGCGACTGGTATGTGGATCCTGCCGATCCTGACGCGGTGGACCGCTACAACCGCAACACCAAAGACTCCCTCCAGGACCAGGCCACGGCCTTCCTGGCGGCGCACGAAGCACTTCTTGACGGCGGACACGACCAGGACGATGACGACCTGGATCCGCCCATGGAACTGCGCACCCCGGCACAGGGGACAAGCACCCAGCCGGTGTGGATCGGACTGCCATTCCGGCAGGACTTCGACGACGAAGGCGAACTCGGCTGGCAGACTGATGCATTGTGCGCGCAAACGGATCCGGAGGCCTTCTTCCCGGAGAAGGGCGGATCCACGCGCGACGCCAAGAAGGTCTGCGGTGCATGCAATGTGCGGTCGCAGTGCCTGGAATACGCGCTGGCAAACGACGAACGGTTTGGCATTTGGGGTGGCCTTTCCGAGCGTGAGCGCCGGCGGCTAAGGAAGCGAGCAATCTAATTCTTCAGGAAGTACACGTCACTGCCGTTGTGGTGTCCCACAACGGCAGTGCCTATCTCCCCAGAACCCTGGCTGCCGTCGCGGACCAGACCCGGCCCGCGGATTCCCATATCGGGGTGGACACGGGATCGAGAGACGACTCCGCTGTCCTCCTGGAGCGGGCCTTCGGCGTAACCAATGTGAGCACCTTCCCGCAGGGCAAGAGCGGTATGGGCGGCGCCGTACGGGCCGGACTCGACACCCACGCGCCCTGGGAAGGCCGGTCCCAGCGAGCCGCCACAGAGTGGATCTGGCTGATTCACGACGATGCGGCCCCGGCGCCGGAGGCGTTGGCCGAGCTCCTTAGTGCCGTGGAACGCGCACCGTCCGTGACAGTGGCTGGCTGCAAGCAACTGGACTGGCACACCGAACGCCGGCTGATCGACGTCGGGCTCTCCACCAGCCGCTGGGCCGAGCGGCTTACCCTGATCGATGCCGACGAACTGGACCAGGGCCAGTACAACGGCCGCACTGACACCTTTGCGGTGAACTCGGCCGGCATGCTGGTCCGCAGGGACATTTGGGAGCTCCTGAAAGGGTTCGACCCCGCACTGCCCGGCACCGGCGACGACGTCGACTTCTGCTGGCGCAACCGCCTTGCCGGGCACCGCGTGGTGGTGGTTCCCACTGCGCGGATGTTCCACGTAGCACATCGGCCCCATGCCCAGGGAAACGCCGCCGCAGCGCGGAAAGCCCAGGTCCATCTGCGCCTCAAGCATGCCCCGCTCTGGAAGGTGCCCGTCCATGCGGCCGGGGCGCTGCTGGGCAGCCTCTTCAAACTTGTGCTGAGCATTGCCGTCAAGGATCCCGGGCATGGTTTCTCCCAGCTGGTGGCCACGTTCGCTGCCCTGGCCCGGCCCGGTGCCGTCGCCAAGGCACGCAGGACGGCGGCCAGCAGCCGGCGGATCCGGCGGTCGGTCATCAAGAAGCTGCAGACGCCGCGGCGTGAAGTCTGGAACCACCGCCGCTCCCTCATGGAGGCTCTGGGCGCCGACAACTCCCCGGCCGACGGCCTGGTCCATGACCCCATGGCGGACCAGCCAACAGGGGACGCAGCAGATGACTTCGCTGCGCTGACCACCAGCGAACGGGGTTGGGTGGGGACCGGCGCCCTCGCCGCCGTGCTTATCGCGTCCGTGGCTTCCCTCACGGCTCTCAGCGGGCTGTTCCGGGCCGAAGCCGTTTCGGGTGGAGGCCTCATTCCGGTCTCCTCTACCCTCGGCGAAGTCTGGCACCACGCGTCCAGCTGGTGGATCAGCTTGGGAGCAGGGCTTCCGGGTAGGGGAGACCCTTTCGGCTATGTGCTGTGGATCCTTGGCCTGCTCGGCGGGGGAGATGCCAACGCGGCCATGGCGTGGCTCCTACTGCTCGCCGCTCCGCTGGCCGGCCTGACGGCGTGGTTTGCGGCCGGTGGCCTGACCATCCGGCGCCGCTTCCGACTCGTTGCCGCGCTCTTCTGGGCGGCCGCTCCGGCCTTGCAGATAGCGCTGAACCAAGGCCGCGCGGGTGCCCTGGTGGCCCACATCATGATTCCGCTGCTGGTTCTGGCGCTTTTGCGAGCCACTGGGTCGGCCGTGGGCCACGGACGTTTTATTGTCCCGTCCCCGGATGACCGGCGTTTCACTGAAAAACCTCCTGCACGGCCGGGGATCAATGGCATGCCGTCCTGGACTGCCGCCGCCGCCGCGGGGTTGGTGCTGGGCGTTGTGACCGCGTCGGCGCCCTCGCTGCTGATTCCCGCCACGGTGCTTATCGTGCTCTGCGGGCTGATGCTTGGCCGCCGTGGACGCACCGTGTGGTGGGCCCTGCTGCCCAGCGCCGCGCTCTTTCTTCCCTTCGGCCTATCCGTCATCGACCGGCCGCGGGCCTTACTGGCAGACCCGGGTGTTCCGCTGGGGTTCGAGGCAGCCCCGCTATGGCAGCAATTCCTGGGCCAGCCGCTGCTGTTCTCCGCCGAAGGTGGATTGTCAGGCCTTCCGTTCTTCAGCGGCCAGGCCATCCCGTGGGCACTCGTGCTCGCACTGCTGCTGGCCGTTCCCGTCCTGCTGCTGGCCGTTGCCGCCCTTTTCCTCCCGGGTAAGCGCAGCAGGACCGCACGTGTTCTCTGGGTGGCGGCCCTGGTGATCTTCGCCGGTGGCTGGCTGGCCGGGCACGTTGCCACCGGCGCCACTGCGGACACTCTGGTGACACCGTTCACCGGTCCGGCCATCTCGGCCGGCGGGTTCGCACTGCTCGGAGCAGCCCTGATCGGTGCCGAGCGGTTGCTTGATGCCGCAGACCGGGCAGCCTCGCCCAGTATTCGGCGCACGGTGGCGCTCCGCTCCGCGACGGCGCTTGCCATGGTGGTGCTGCTGGCAGGTCCGCTGGCCGGCATGGCGGTGTGGTCGGCGCAGAACCTGCTCCGTTCCACAGCCACGGCCCGCCCCGCAGAGGTGGCGTCCGGTCCTGCGCTGGGAACGCCCCGCCTGGTTGAGGCAGGCAGTGCCCGGACGCTTCCCGCTACGGCCATCGACCGGGGCACCGGGCCGGAACAGGCACGCACGCTGCTGATCAGCACCCAGGAAAACGGCGCCTATGACGCGGCCCTGATGCGCGGCGCCGGGACCACGCTGGACAGCATGTCAGCCATCGCCGCAGCCCGGAACATTCTGGGCGCACCCGGCCAGGAGACGGTCAGGGAGGACGACGACGTCACGGCGTCTATCCGAAGCGTCGTGGCCACCCTGGTGGCCGGGCAGGGTGTGGATCCCCGGCCCGGGCTTGAGCGCCTGGGCGCCGGGTTCGTGGTGCTGCGCTCGGCAGATACGGCCGCCCAGCTGACGGCCAGCAGAATGGACGCCGTGCCGGGGCTCGTTGCCGTCGGCCAGACGGATGTCGGCTGGCTCTGGCGGATTACGCCGCTGAACCAGCCTGTGCTGCAGCCTGCCGACGTCGCCCATCGCGTCAGGATTGTGGACGGGGCCGGAGCCACGGTGGCGCTCTTGCCGTCCAAGTACGACGACGTCGACACCGCCGTCGCCGGGGGACCGGAAGGGCGGCTGGTGGTGCTCGCCGAACGGCCGGACCCGGGATGGAGCGCCTGGTTCGACGGGCGGAGGCTCACGGCAACGACGTCCGGCTCGGCCCAGGCGTTCACCTTGCCGGCCTCCGCCGGACAGCTGACCATCCGCTACGAGGCGCCCGGGGCACTTTGGTCCGGAATCGCACAGATCACGGTGATCGGACTCACTGTAATGCTCGCCATTCCCATGCCCGCACGCCGGCCCAACACCGGGCTGTCGAGGGACGAAGGATCTTTGCGTAAGGAACACCAGAATGCATAAGGACGCAGCCCGCAGGACCCCGCGCAAGCAGATGCTGGCAGGCCTGGTCTCGGCTGTGGCGATTGTGGCCGCGGCCGGTGCGGTGCTCGCTGCCGCGTCGGTGGCTCCGCAGCCGGCGGGCAGCCGCAGTATTCCAGCCGTGCTGGTAGCTGTTCCCGCTGGCGCCAGCACAGAGGTATGTGCTGGCCCTGCCCGCCTGCTCGAAGGGACTGAGGCGGGCACTGATCCCCAGTTCAGCCCTGAATCCGCGACGGCGAAGAGCACCGTCACGGGCGCCGTCCTGAGCGCCCCCGGCGGGGTTCTTCCCGGGAGCAGGCTCGCCGCGCTTGACGGGACGCCCGCCGTCGAGATCGCCAAGGACGGCAGCCAGCCCGGCCAGGGGACAGGTCCCCAGGACCTGACCGCCGGCGTCCTCGCCGGGCACAGCGTGGATGATGCCACCCTCCTGAGCGCCGACGCCCAGGCCAGCCAGAAACCCTCCGCCGCCGGTGTTATGAAATTCACTGCCACGGACGGTGACCTGCAGGGCTCGGCCGCTGCCAACTGCCAGCCGCCCGCAAACGATCTCTGGCTCTCGGGCGCAAGCACCACTGTGGGCCGCACTTCCGTCCTGCTGCTCAGCAACGCTTCAAGCACACCTGCCACCGTCAGCCTGGAGCTCTTCGGCAGCAAGGGCCAGATCCAGGCGCCGGGCAGCAGGGGTCTGCTGGTTGCGCCGGGAGGTACCCGCTCAATAGTCCTGGCTGGCCTGACCCCCGGTGAAGCTCAGCTCACGGTTCATGTCCGGAGCGCAGGCGGTCCGGTGGCCGCGGCCATCCAGCAGAGTGTCCTGCGGGGACTGACGCCCGGCGGCATCGACTTCATCGCTCCTGGGGCCGCTCCTGCCGCACGGCAGGTCATGACCGCGGTAGACATCCAGGACGCCGGCGCGATCTCTGCCCTCACGGGAACCAGCGGCTACAACGACGCTGGCCCTGCGCTGGCGATCACGGTGCCCGGACCGTCGGATGCGGTAGTGGAGGTCAAGCTCTTCGGCCGGGACGGCCAGAAAGCCTTACCCGGCGGCGGTGTGGTCACGGCAAAAGCCGGGGCTGTCACCGAGATTTCGCTGGCGGGTGTCCCTGCCGGCCACTACACGGTGTCCGCCAGTTCGGACGTGTCTTTTGTGGCTGCAGCCCGCATCACGCGGGGCGTCACGAACGAGAAAGCCTCGGACGTGGCCTGGGCTGCCTCCGGTGTCCGGCTGGGAAGCCAGCACGTGGTGCCCGTGCCCCAGGGCGGTGACCGGATCCTGGTGTTCGGCGTCCTCGAGAACCGGGCCACGGTCACCTACGCTGCCATCACCGCGGACGGCAAGATCCGCGCTGCCGCAACTGCCGACGTCGCCGGCGGCACCACAACGTCCATCAAGGTCCCCGAGAAGGTGGACGGGTCGGAAGTAGTGGCCTACGTTGTCTCCGCGTCAGGTGACGCCGCCTACGGCGCGCTGCTCCTGCAGCAGGAGGGCCGGGACGACATTTCCACGGTGGCCTTTACCCCGGCCGCTTCAGGGCAAGAAAAGGTGCCAGTCTCCCTGGGATACTGACCGGTCAGTACCGGCGGCGGTAAACCGGATCCAGAGTTTCCGGCGCCACGCCAAGCATTTCGGCGGTGTGTTCCACCACAACGTCGTGCACCAGGTCCTGGAGTTCCTCCCGGCTGCCGCAACCCTGCTCAACTACCCGCCGGTACAGGGTGATCACAGGGCCCTCCTCGGCTGTGGCGGGGGTGTAAGAGCCCATGGGAGGCTGTGCGGCGTCCGCCACCAACCGCTCCAGCTGAGGGGGTATTTCGTCAACGGCAAACCGTACGCCGTCGAGCGTTTTGCCCCAGATGTCGTGGAGCCGCTGCGCGGAATCCAGCACCATCTCATCAAAGCGGTCTGAGCGCGTCCGATATCCGGGGAGTGTGGGCAACATCAGCTCCCCGCGCAGGCCGCGGCCGTGGCGGTTCCGGCGGCGCATCGCAAAGCTGCGGCCGGGCGAACCCGAGCCCGTTTCTGCGGCGCGGACATCCGGGTCAGCCAAACGGACCGAAAAAGCTGAATCTTGGTTCGATGACTGCATACCTTGACTGTAAACCCGGGCGCAGAATTACGCGACATACCCCGGTTTGCGTGCCGGGGCGCGGCGCTCGTTTCGGCAAATACTCCGAACGGGCAAGGATACGGAGTAGTCTGTGATGTCGTGGGAGCTATCCGTCAATGTTCAAGGTCAGCCTGCCGTCAGTCGGCGGTGGCAACTTTGACGTACGTCTATGCCGATTCCACCGCTGTCCTGGGTCCGCTTGCCACCTACGCCGAGCCTCATTGTTACGATTTGTGCGAGCAGCACGCAGGGTCCCTGACGGTGCCCCGCGGCTGGGAAGTGCTTCGTTTGGCGATGCCGACGAGCCCGCAGCAGCCGGGACCGGACGACCTCCTGGCCCTTGCCAACGCGGTCCGCGAAGCGGCGGGACAGCCGCCCAAGCAGCTGACCACGCCGGGCCAGCGGGTCTCGCATTCAGCGCTGGAGGCCCCAGCCGGCACGGAAGGCGTCCGCCGGGGGCATCTGCGCGCACTGCGCGAACCTTCCTGAGGCGGATCTGGCGGTAGGCTGGAACCTGCTAATCAGTCAGCCAACGGCGCGAACGCGCGCCCCTGTCGGGAGCACCAATCATGCCAAAGATCAGTCCTGAACTGTTGTCCGTCCTCCGCTGTCCCGTGACCGGTTCGCCCGTGGTCCAGGAAGGCGAAGAGCTTGTGTCGACGGCGGCCGGAGAATCGGGCGTGAAGCTGCGCTACCCGATCGAGGACGGTATCCCGCTGCTGCTGCCGCCGGAACTTCTCCAGGCCGCTACTGCTGCCGGCTCGGACCAGCACGATCCCGCTGTCCGGCCGGCCACGGACTAAACCCGGCTGCGGACCAAACCGCAGGTACTGCCCACGCAGGGCATGGACAACCCGCACCACCACCAGCAGTCGACTTTCGCGCAGACGCTTCAACGCCGTCGCCGCCATCGGACAAAGCAAAGGAACCCCATGACATTTGACTACAAAGTAGCCGACATATCGCTGGCCGAAGCCGGCCGCCACCAGATCCGCCTGGCCGAGCACGAAATGCCCGGCCTGATGTCACTCCGCAAGGAGTTTGGGCCCACCCAGCCGTTGAAGGGCGCCCGGATCGCCGGATCCCTGCACATGACGGTGCAGACCGCCGTCCTGATCGAAACCCTCACAGCTCTTGGTGCCGAGGTCCGCTGGGCCTCCTGCAACATCTTCTCCACCCAGGACGACGCCGCCGCGGCCGTCGTGGTGGGCTCGGGAACGGTCGAGGACCCGCAGGGTGTCCCGGTGTTCGCCTGGAAGGGCGAAACGCTGGAGGAATACTGGTGGACTGCCCAACAGATCCTGGCTTGGCCGGGTGCGGACACCAACCCGGAGCTTGGCCCGAACATGATCCTTGACGACGGCGGCGACGCCACCATGCTGGTCCACAAGGGGGTTGAGTTCGAAGCCGCCGGCGCCGTGCCGGCGACAGGCGAGGACGAGTCCGAGGAAGGCCGGATCTTCCTGGACGTGCTTCGCGCCTCGCTGCAGGAAGATCCTCAGCGGTGGACCCGGATCGGGGCCGGGCTGCGCGGCGTCACCGAGGAAACCACCACCGGCGTGCACCGTCTCTACCAGCTGGCTGAGCAGGGCAAGCTGCTGTTCCCGGCCATCAACGTCAACGACTCGGTCACCAAGAGCAAGTTCGACAACAAGTACGGCATCCGCCACTCGCTGCCTGACGGCATCAACCGCGCCACCGATGTCCTGATGGGTGGCAAGGTGGCCGTCGTCTGCGGTTATGGCGATGTTGGCAAGGGAGCCGCAGAAGCATTCCGGGGCCAGGGGTCGCGCGTCATCGTCACCGAGATCGATCCCATCTGCGCCCTCCAGGCAGCCATGGACGGCTACCAGGTCGCCAAGCTTGAGTCGGTGCTGAGCCAAGGCCACATCTTCATCACCACAACCGGCAACAAGGACGTCATCCTGGCCGAACACATGGCCGGCATGCGGGACAAAGCCATCGTAGGGAACATCGGCCACTTCGACAACGAGATCGACATGGCCGGCCTGGCGCGGATCCCTGGCATCAGGAAGGTGGAAATCAAGCCCCAGGTACACGAATGGGTGCTCGACGCCGGAACCTCGGAAGAGCGCTCCATCATCGTCCTGTCCGAGGGGCGCCTGCTGAACCTGGGCAACGCAACCGGTCACCCGTCTTTCGTGATGAGCAACTCGTTCGCCAACCAGACCATCGCCCAGATCGAGCTGTGGACCAAGCGGGACCAGCCCGAAGGCGAACGCGAATACAACAACCAGGTCTACGTCCTTCCCAAGATCCTGGACGAAAAGGTTGCCCGGCTGCACCTCGACGCCCTCGACGTGGAGCTCACGGAACTCTCCAAGGAACAGGCCGACTACCTGGACCTGGACATCGCCGGACCGTACAAGCCCGAGCACTATCGTTACTGACGTGTGACTCCCCGGGTACCAACCGTACCCGGCGCTGTTACGTCCAAGTATTAAGATCGGACCATGGAACCTGTTGATAAGCCACGCCGGAGGGGGACCGCCAGGAAGATTCTTTTGGTGGCAGCCGTGTGCGTCCTTGCCGCGATGGGCGGAGTTTTCGCCGCCGTCGCGCCGGGCTTCGCGCGCGGCGGACTGGAGTCCGAAGCCAGCTCAGCAGCCCGGTCCGCGCCGGGACTGGCATCGCCCGTGGTGGCCCCGGTCAAGGTGGACGTCACGCCGGCCAACGCCGCGAAGCAGGTTAACCCGGCCGCATCCGTGTCCCTCACGGTGGGCAACGGTCGGATCGAGAGCGTCACCCTGACCAGCACAGCCGGTGAAGCCGTCCACGGTACCTTCGCCGGGGACGGCAGCAGCTGGACTGCGACGGATCCCCTGAAATTCAACACCGAATACAGCTACACATATGTGGTCACCGACGGTGCGGGACGGGAAACGAGCACCACTAACTCGTTCAGTACGGTATCCAGCACCCATGAGGCGGACGCCGCGATCTACCCCCTGGACGGGATGAAGGTTGGCGTGGGCCAGCCGCTGCAGGTCATCTTCAGCGAACCGGTAGTCAACCGGGATGCCGTGGAGAAAGCCATCAAAATCACATCCAGCGCAGGGCAGGCCGGAGCCTTCCACTGGTTCAGCGACACCATGGTCCGGTACCGCCCCGAGGCCTTCTGGGCGGCGAACTCCACTGTCACCATGGACATGCAGCTCTTCGGCGTGGACCTCGGCAACGGCCAGATTGCCAACTTCAACAAAAAAGTCACGGTCAATTTCGGTGACAAGCGGGTGGCCATCGCCGACGCCACCGCCCACACCTTCACGCTCAGCGTCAACGACCAGGTAGTGAAAACTCTCCCGGTCAGCATGGGTGACAAACGCTTCCCGTCAGCGCGTGGCTACGGGGTCCTGATGGAGAAGAACCGCTATGACCACTTCCGGGCCGCCAGCATCGGACTCAAGCCCGGCGATCCCGCCTACTACGGCGAAGTGGACGTCGAATATTCCATCCGCCTCACGCTGAGCGGTGCCTACCTCCACCAGGCGTTGGAGTCCGCGTTCCCATACATCGGCAACACGAACGTCTCGCACGGCTGCATCGGGTTCGCTCCCGACGGCGCCGCCTGGGTTTTCGACAACATGACCACCGGCGATGTGGTTCAGATCGTCAACACCGAAGGCGACTACGCCGCCGTCGACGACGGCTACGGCGACTGGAACATCCCCTGGGCTGAGTACAACAACTAGGAACCGTTCGGCCTGCGACCAGGAACACGTCCGGCCCTACGGGCCGAACGGCAGGCGGCCCAACCGCTCCGCCGTGGCCGAGTTCCGGCGCCGGGCCTGCCGCAACCGCGCAAGTTCGCGGTGCCGGCGTTCGGCGGTAACTGCTGCCAGGTAATGGTCCGGGCTGGTTCCCGGGGGCGGCGGCGGGGCCACATGCCCGGCCAGTTCCGTGGCGATCGATGCGGCCATTCCGGCGGCGGACAGGGGTGCCATGCGGCCGGCCTGCCGGATGAATTGGGCAGCCTGCCGAGCGGTGGCGTCCGGAATCCGGCCGATGTCCGCTGCTGAGGCCCAGGCCTGAAGCTGTGGGGGAACAAGGACGTGGACCGGCGCCTCGACTGGCACCCGCCGACGCAGCGCATACGTGCCGGCGAGGATGTCACCCAGCCGCTTGGAGCGGCTGTTGAAGAGGGCGACGCCGATGGCGAGCCCGCCAAGGGTCAGGTAGATTTCCAGGAACCCGGTCAGCCCCCGGATCACTGCATGGCGGAACCGGATGGCGCCGCCGTCGTCCCGAACCACCCGCAGACCGGCCGCCAGTTTTCCGAGCGAGAGCCCCCGGGTGAGGGTCTCCACCGCCACGGGGAAAATCACAAAACAGAAGACCACGCTCGCCAGCGTGAGCGCCCGCATTGCCGCCTCGTCAAGGTCCTGGCCGGCGGCTGCAATGCCCAGCAGGATCAGGACCAGCAGGATGATGTTGAACAGCACATCCAGCAGCAGCCCAAGGGCACGGGCGGCGAAGGACGCGGGGCGCAGTTCCAGGACAACTGCCTCGCCGGTGATTATCGAACCCAAGCGGATACCCCAATCCCTCGTCAACCATCCTGCGGACGTTCACAGTCTATGGCGGCTAGGCTGTTGCCGTGGATATGGATGCCTTCTCCGCCGCCAACGGGGACAAGTGGTCAAGGCTGCACCAGCTCGCCCATAAGCGGCGCCTCACCGGCGGCGAAGCCGATGAGCTGCTGCGGCTCTACCAGTCGACGTCGGCGCACCTTTCGTTCATCCGGTCCATTGCCCCGGAGAGCGGCCTGTCCGCCTCCCTGTCCGCCACCCTGGCCCAGGCCCGGACCCGTTTCACGGGCGCGCGGTCCAACGTGATGGCGGACCTGGACCGTTTCTTCGTGGCTGCCCTGCCCGCAGCCCTGTACCGCCTGCGGTGGCTGACTCTGGCCTGCGGCGCAGCATTTGTCCTGGTCGCCGGCGCCTACGCGCTCTGGATCGGGACGTCCCCGGAAGCCCTGCGGTCCGTTGCCTCGGAGGCTGCGGTCCGGCAGTACGTCGAGGCAGACTTCATTGACTACTATTCGGAAAACCCTGCGGCCTCGTTTGCGGGGGCCGTCTGGACCAACAACGCCTGGATCAGCGCCCAGGCGGTGGCCCTGGGCATCACCGGTATCTGGGTACCCATGATCCTGTTCACGAACGCCCAGGGCGTCGGGATTGCTGCAGGAGTCTTCGCCGCAGTGGGCCAACAGGGCGTGTTTTACACCTACATCCTGCCGCATGGCCTGATGGAACTCACAGCTGTTTTTGTTGCCTGTGCTGCGGGCTTGCGGATCTTCTGGGCCATGGTGTCCCCGGGACCACGGACGCGGGGACGGGCCGTAGCGGACGAAGGCAGATCGCTGATCACCGTGGCCTTGGGCTTAGTGCTGGTGCTGTTCGTCTCCGGATTGGTGGAGGGCTTTGTCACGCCCAGTCCACTTCCGGTTTGGGCCAAGATCGGCATCGGCCTGGCAGTACTGGCCGCCCATTGGAGCTACGTCCTGGTGTGGGGAAGGCGGGCCTATGACGCCGGTGAACGCGGCGATCTGCTGGCCGGTGATGCGGGATACAGCGAAATCGCCGCATGAATCCGCTGGCGCCGGGGTGGCTCCTCGCCCTCGTGGAGCAGCGGGCGGTAGGCTCAATATCAGATACACGGCGCTGCCCGGATCAGAGCCGGCAGCGCGGACCCCAACGGAAGTGACGCTGCTGTGAACGACAATTCTCCGACCCCTGCCAAACGCACGGAGCCGCAGCCGGATCCGGACCTGGATACTTCATCGGACACGGACGAGCCGGCTTTTGCCTGGCTGAATGAATCCGGCTCCGGCGCTCCCGAGGCGTCCCCGGCCGGTAGCTCCGGTTCCGTTCAGGGCGGTGTCAACCAGCCCGAAAGCCGCGCCGGCCGAAAAGCCGCGGAGGCCGCCGTCGAACCCCCCGCCGTCGTACCTTCCGTGGAAGAGTCACTCCGCAAAGAACCGTCCGCGCAGGACGCCACCCGAAACGGTGCCCACTTCAGCGAGCCGCTCCCCACGTCAGCCCTGCAGGTCCGTCCGCCGCAGGAGGACGTGGAACGACGCAACGCGGAGCGCGAAAGCGCAGCGAACGCCAAGCCCGTGGCTCCGCGCATCTGGCAAGTCCTGCTGGCCCTTTTCTACCCCGTGATCCTGCTGGTGCTGGCCGTTCGCGCGGTCACCAGCCCGCTGTTCCTGTGGGTCGAGTACAACCGGCCCGGGTTCCCCGGCGACGGGTACGGCTTCAGCACCGACGACCGGATGACGTACGGGTCCTACGCGGTTGACTACCTCAGCAACTGGGCGGGGCCGCGGTACCTGGGCGACCTGGTCAACCGCAGCGGCGGGGACCTTTTCAAGGACGGCGAAGTCAGCCACATGGCCGACGTGAAAATTGTCATCCTCTCGGCCTTTGGTGGGGGAGCACTCCTGATTGTCCTCAGCCTCGTGGCCATCGCTTACCTGCGCCGCCGGAGCACCGGCGGAGTGCGCCGCGGACTGTTCGCAGGATCCATCGTTGCGCTGGCGATCATCCTGAGCCTTGGTGCGCTGGCCGTGCTCGGCTGGCAGCAGTTCTTCACCGAGTTCCACCGGATCTTCTTCGCCAGCGGTTCCTGGACCTTCGCCCTGGAAGACACCCTGATCAGGCTGTTCCCGGGCCAGTTCTGGATCGATGCCGGCACTGTCATCGCAGCACTGGTCCTCTTGGCAGCCCTCCTGACTCTCATCCTCACCTGGCCCACGCGCCGCCGTCGCGGGCTGGCCAAGGATGACCAGGACGCCTCTGAGGTGCAGCCCTAAGCGGCTGCTCAGCCCTTGGAGCAGCGGTCTGCTACTTGCGGCCAGTGATGGTCAGGAAGCCCTCAGGGTCCAGCTCGCCGAGGTCTCCGGTCCTGAAGAACCCGTCCAGGAAGGCCCGGGCGGTGGCGGCTTCGTTGGCATGGTAACCCTTGAACACGCCGATCCCCTTGACCAGCACTTCGCCGTCCTCGGCCACGCGGATAGTGGTGCCCGGCAGGGGGATGCCCACGCTGCCCACCCTGGTCCGGGCGGGCGTGTTGGATGTGCAGGGCGCCGTTGTTTCGCTCAGCCCGTAGCACTCAAGGACCCGGATCCCGGAGCCGCGGAAGAAGTGCGCGTCCTCGGGCGCCAGTGGACCCGGGCCCGACACCGCGTAGCGGACCCGGCCGCCCAGAAGCTGGCGGAGGTTCGGGTACGCCAGTCGGTTAAAGACGGCATGCCGCGCCCGCAACGCCAGTCCCGGTCCGCTGCCCCGGCCGCGGGCAGCGTTGTCCTGTGCTGTGGAGAAGCGTACGGCGGCGGCCGACGCAGCCCTGAAGATCCCGGCGTTTACTGACCCGGCAGCCTGGTGCGCGGCCTCCGCCCGGACCTTCGCGAAGATCCGGGACCCCGCCAGGAGGAACGTGGGTTTGAACGTGCCCAGAGCCGCCGGCAGATCAGCCGGACCGGTGACATGGCCCACGGTAGCACCGGCATGGAGGCACGCAACCTGGGCGGCGTGGGCGGGCACATTGGCCAGCGGCAGGAACATCAGGGTGCACGCATTCTGCGCCTTGATGATGTCCGGGAGAAAGGCAACGGCGTTGACGGCCACGAGCGCGAAGTTGCCGTGGGTGATCTCGCAGCCTTTGGGATGTCCGGTGGTGCCGGAGGTGTAGACCAGGGACGCGACGTCGTCCAGGCCTGCGGCGGAGCGGTGGCGTTCCAGCTCGGCATCCGTGACGCCCATTCCGGCGGCCGAGACGCTGGCGAGGTTCGGTGCAGCGCCACGGTCATCCATCCTCACCAAGGCGACCAGCCGGTCCTTAAACAGCGCGGAGGTCTCCAGGATGCCCTTAATCATCGCCACCTTGCCGCGGTCTTCGGCGAACACCCGCCGCGCGCCGGAGTGGTGCAGGATCCACTCCATCTGGCCGGGGGTCGAGGCCTCGTCGATGGGAACGCTCACGCCGCCGGCAAACCAGATGGCGAAGTCCACCAGCGCCCACTCATAGCGGGTGGCGGACATTATTGCCACGGTGTCGCCGGGCTCCAGGCCGCCGGCGATCAGTCCTTTGGCCAGGGCGCACACATCGTGCAGGAATTTCTGCGCCGGAACGTCGGTCCAGCCGTTGGGGCCTTTGCGCGCGTAGAGGGCGTGGGCCGGGTTGGCGGCCTCCCGCTGGCGCAGGAGATCGGTGACATTGCTGCCGGGCTCCAGTTCCACCAGGAGTTTTGTGCTTGCTTCTCGCACGGGTGGCGTCTCCGTTCCGCTGCCTCAACGCAGTTCGCGGCTGGTCAGGGTCTGATGCAATCCTGCCTTAGATCCAGGACGGCATCCACATCCGGAAGCGCCATTCCTGGTAGGGGATGGTCTCCGCCGTCCACACCGGGTAGAAAAAAGCGGACAGCAGGACTGCCCCGGCGACGAAGAGTGCCACCAGGTAAACACCGGAGCGCCGGCGCCAGAGAGGGTCGGTGTCCCGGCCCAGGACAAGGCCCAGGCAATACACCAGCGCGAGCACCAGGAAAGGCTCAAAGGAGACTGCGTAAAAGAAAAACATGGTCCGCTCCGGGTACATGAACCACGGCAGATAGCCGGCACCCACACCCGCGAGGATCGCGCCTGCACGCCAGTCACGGCGCCCTGCCCACCAGAACAGCAGGACCACCAGCGAGATGGCCGCTCCCCACCAGATCATCGGGTTCCCCACCGAGAGGATGGCAGAAGCGCAGTTAGGCACGTCGCATCCCGGGACGCCCTGCTCCGGTTTCTGGTAGAAGAACGACGTCGGCCGGCCCATCACCAGCCAGCTCCAGGCGCTTGCCTCGTAGGGGTGTTCGGAGCCCAGCCCCTGATGGAATTTGTAGGCCTCCAGGTGGTAATGCGCCAGGGAACGCAGGGAGTCAGGCAGCCAGCCCCACTCCGCGGAGGGGTTACTCTGGGCCCACTGCCGGAAGTAGGCGCCCTCGGAACGGAACCAGCCCGTCCAGGTGGCGGTGTAGACCACCACGGCAACAGGAACCATGCTGGCAAAGGCCTGGAGCCCGTCCTTGATGACTCCGCCGCTGACCCAACCGCGGATTCCCGCGACGCGCCGTGCATTGAGGTCCCACAGGACCGTCAGCACCCCGAAGCCGGCGAGGAAAAACAGGCCCGACCATTTGGTGCCCACCGCGAGGCCTATGCACACTCCCGCGGCGAGACGCCACCAGCGGATCCCCAGCCATGGTCCCGCCAGCAGCTGACGGGGTGAGGGCTGGCCCTTCGTGGACGCGGCCGCGAGCCGTCCGAGCCGCGTAGCCAGCCGCCTTCGACCGTCATCGCGGTCCAGCAGCAATGCTCCGAAGGCGGCCAGGATCCAGAACATCAGGAAGATGTCCAGGAGTGATGTCCGTGACATCACCAGGTGGTGGCCGTCGACGGCGAGCAGCAGGCCCGCGGCGGCAGCCAGCGGCACTGAGCGGAACATTTTCAGCGCAATCAGGGTGAGCAGCAGGATGGACAGGGTCCCGGTGAGTGCGGCCGCGAACCGCCAGCCGAACGGATTATCGGCCCCGAACAGCCACATGCCACCGGCGATCATCCATTTGCCCACGGGCGGATGGACCACGTACTCGGGAGTGTCCAGGAGGATGGCCGGGTTGCCCGCGTTGAATGAGTCGTTGGCCTTGTCCGGCCAGCCCCGTTCGTACCCGCTGACAAGGTAGGAGTAGGCGTCCTTGACGTAATACGTTTCATCGAAGACCAGGCTGTGCGGCGTGCCCAGCCGGACAAAGCGGAGGACGCCCCCGAGCGCGGAGGTCAGGGCAGGAACCAGCCAGAACCAGAGACGCAGCGACGGCGGGTAATCCCGCCAGCCGCGGGTGCTTCCGATCAGGCGCTCGCGGAGGGCTGCAGACGAGAAGGCCTTCGCCGGACGGGCGATCCAGGGGCCTCGTACCGGCTGGTTGGTTTGGCCGGCCTCGGCAGGCCGCATGGAGGTCTGCGTCACGAGCCCCATGCTACCTTTTGCAGCTTGGGTCCCCTGCCAGCAGTACGCTGGGGGAGTGGACCCTAACCCCAGCACCTTCGCCGATTCCCGCCCTGCAGAACCTTCCGTTGCCGCCGGGGAGGAGCCAGCGACAGAGACGCAGGTGACAGCGGACCCGGCTGCAACGGCACCAGTTGCCACGGGGCCAGGCCGGATTGTGTTGGCGGCGACGCCAATCGGCAATGCCGGCGACGCGTCGGCCCGCCTGATCGAACTCCTGGGTACGGCGGACATCGTGGCCGCCGAAGACACCAGGCGCCTGCACCGCCTGGTCCAGAACCTCGGAGTCACCGTCGCCGGGCGGGTCATCAGCTACCACGAGCACAACGAGGCCACTAAGACCGCGGAGTTGCTGGAGCACGTCCGGGCCGGCAAAACCCTGGTGATGGTCACTGACGCCGGCATGCCTTCGGTCTCGGACCCGGGGTTCCGGCTCGTGGAAGGCGCTGTGGCCGCCGGACTGACCGTGACCGCCGTCCCGGGCCCGTCTGCGGTACTGACCGCCTTGGCTCTCTCCGGCCTGCCCACCGACCGCTTCTGTTTTGAGGGGTTCCTGCCCCGGAAAGCCGGCGAACGGGCGTCGCGTCTGGCGGACCTTTCGGCGGAACGCCGGACCATGGTGTTTTTTGAGGCCCCGCACCGCCTGGAATCGATGCTGCGGGCGCTGCGTGAGCGCTTCGGTGCCGAGCGGCGGATCGCCGTCTGCCGCGAACTGACCAAGACCTACGAGGAAGTCATCCGCGGGACGGTCGGGGAACTGTTGCTGTGGGCCGAAGGCAACGAGGTCCGCGGCGAGATAGCCGTGGTGCTGGGCGGCGCTCCCGAGCAGGCGCCGGGGACCCCCGAAGACCACGTGACCGCCGTCAACGAGCTGGTGGCCCAGGGAATCCGGCTGAAGGAAGCTGTGGCCGCCGTCGCTGAGGACGTCCGCGTCAGCAAGCGGGAGCTGTACGCGGCAGTCCTCGCGGCACGCTGAGCACGCCAAATTCAGCTGTGCAGCTGCACAACAGTGTCTGGTATCTGTAGTGCGTCCAAGCGTAGACCCTTTGGCGGCCGCGGCAGTAGTCTGACAGTAAATCAGCCGGGAAGGCAGGCCACGAGGCCTGTGCAGTGGCTGCACCAAACCTTACTGACGAGGGAGTCAACGTGACTGTCACCGCACTGCCAGCTGTTACCGCGGAACGCGAAAGCGCGCTGCTGGCCTCTGTTCCCACCGGACTGCTGATCAACGGCGAATGGCGCCCGGCGGCTTCAGGCAAGACGTTCGACATCGAAGACCCCGCCACGGGTAAGGTGCTGCTCAGCATCGCTGACGCGGGCCCGGAGGACGGCAAGGCTGCTTTGGACGCGGCCGCCGCCGCGCAGGAGTCGTGGGCGAGGGTTCCGGCCCGTGAACGCGGTGAAATCCTCCGCCGTGCCTTTGAAATGGTTACGGCGCGTGCCGAGGACTTCGCGCTGCTGATGACCATGGAAATGGGCAAGCCGCTTGCCGAAGCCCGTGGCGAGGTCACCTACGGCGCGGAGTTCCTGCGGTGGTTCTCCGAAGAAGCCGTTCGCGCGTTCGGACGCTACTCGGTCTCCCCGGACGGCAAGTCCCGTTTGCTGGTGACCAAGAAGCCGGTGGGCCCGTGCCTGCTGATCACGCCGTGGAACTTCCCGCTGGCAATGGCCACGCGCAAGATCGCCCCCGCCGTCGCAGCCGGCTGCACCATGGTGCTGAAGTCCGCCAACCTCACGCCGCTGACCTCGCAGCTGTTCGCCGCCGTCATGCAGGAAGCGGGCCTGCCCGCCGGAGTCCTGAACGTCATTCCCACGTCCACTGCAGGCGCCACCACCGGCCCGCTGCTCAAGGACCAGCGGCTGCGCAAGCTGTCCTTCACCGGCTCCACCGAGGTAGGACGCCGCCTGCTCGCCGATGCCTCCGAGACTGTGCTGCGGACTTCCATGGAACTCGGCGGCAACGCCCCGTTCGTGGTCTTCGAAGACGCCGACCTGGACGCTGCTGTCGCCGGTGCCATGCTGGCGAAGCTGCGGAACATGGGCGAGGCCTGCACCGCCGCGAACCGGTTCATCGTCCACGAATCCGTCGCCGACGAATTCGCCCAGAAGTTTGCCGCGAAAATGGGTGAGATGACCACCGCCCGGGGCACCGAGCCGGAGTCCAAGGTGGGTCCCCTGATCGATGCCAAGAGCCGGGACAAGGTCCACGAACTCGTGTCCGACGCCGTCGCCTCCGGCGCCAAAGCTGTCCTGGGCGGCGCCCCGGCCGAAGGCCCAGGCTACTTCTACCCGCCCACCATCCTCACCGGCGTCACCGAAGGCACCCGGATCCTGTCCGAGGAAATCTTCGGCCCCGTCGCCCCGATCATCACCTTCGGCACCGAGGACGAAGCGATCCGTCTGGCCAACAACACCGAGTACGGGCTGGTGGCGTACGTGTTCACGCGCGACCTGAACCGCGGCATCCGGATGGGCGAACGGCTCGAGACCGGCATGCTCGGCCTGAACGCCGGCGTTATCTCCAACGCCGCTGCGCCGTTCGGCGGCGTCAAGCAGTCCGGTCTGGGACGTGAAGGCGGCCTCGAGGGCATCGAGGAATACCTATACACCCAGTACATCGGCATCGCGGACCCCTACGCCGGCTGAACGGACAATCCTCCGGCTGACAGGATTATCATCCGGTCAGCCGGGTCCTCCAGCGCCTGCGGGGCAGGCAATGGCAGCTGGCTGCTATTGCCTGCCCCGCGGCCGGAACAGGCGGTCGCTCGCCCTCGACCCGGAGCGTGCGGCGGCGTTTGCCGTCCCGCGTGCCAGCCTGTTGACCTTCTTAAACGGGGCAGCCAGGAGCCAGGCCCACAGTCCCAGAACCGACGGCGGGAGCCAGTCGGCACGGAGGCGTCGGGGGAGCGAGGCGTTGGCTCGCAAGGTCTGCTGTACCGCCGCGATGCGCGGGGCAATCGCCCCAGTCCTGCCGCGGCCTGCTGGGTCCTGGACAGGCGGCCCGTAGTGCCGGCGTTCGAAGTCGGAGGTGAGGCTGCGGATGGCCTGGTGCGCGGCGTCGTCCATTCCACCGCTCTCGCCGAGCAGGGATGACTGGCGGAACCGGGCGGAATATGTTCGGGCTGTTTCGCTGGATTCCGGTGGCAGGCCGTAGTCAGTTCCGAGGTCGCGGATTTCAGCCCACGCCAGCGGAACCGCGTCCTCCCGGGCCCGGTCCTCGGTGCGGAGCCGCCGTGCACGCCGCCCCACCCTCACCAGCCGTGGCGAAGCCGCCAGGAGGACAAGGCCAAGCGCGGCCGCCGTCCCGAACAGCCACGGCAGGAGCACCTGCCCCACGTCCCCATCGCCGCCAACTGCACCGGGGAGGGGCGCGGCCGTCGCACCTGGCGTGGAGGCCGGGGCTGTTGTGCCCGGAAGGAGGTCGGCGTTGTTTTCCAGCGACACGGGGCTACCCGGGTTGCTGGTTTCCGTGGCGTACGCAGGTATAACGCCACGCGACGGGGTGGGTTCGAACGGCACCCACCCCAGTCCCTGGAAGTAGAGTTCGGGCCAGGCATGGGCATCCCGGGCGTCCACCTCATACTCGGGCAGTGCACCTTGCCCGGCCACGGAAACCGTGGAACCGGTGGTACGGCCAGGCGCGTAGCCCACCGCGATGCGGCTGGGGATACCCTCCAAGCGGGCCATTACAGCCATCGCGGACGAGAAGTGGATGCAGTAACCGCTCTTCTGGGCCAGGAAATCGGCCAGCACCGAAAGCCCATTCCCGTCGTAGCCGCCCTGGACAGGTGACTGGAGGGAATAGGTGAACTCACCCGACCGAAGGTATTTCTGGATGGCCATGGCCTTGGCGAAGGGCGTATCGCTGGAAGCCGTTACCGTCGCAGCGGTGCTCCGGACTATGTCCGGGACGTTGCCGGGAACCCTGGTGAAATCATCATGGATTCCCCGCACGGCCTGCGAGGACTGTTGAAGCAGGGTGGCCGTGAGCTTAGGCGTCGAGGACACCACAATATATTGCTGTGCCCGCGAGTTGGTGTTGGTTCCCTTGACGGCCAGCGTGGCCGGGTCCCACGTCCAGGAGCCGTCGAGCCCGCGGATTGACTCGGGCGCATACGGCAACGGCAGGTACGGGCTGGTGAACGTGCCCGTATCCACGGCAGTCACCTGGCGGAGTTGCTCCTCGGCGACGATCTGGTAGCCCGTCTCCAGCTGTCCGGCCACGGGGCGGCGCTCGGCGTCCCGGTCATCAGGTCCCCAGGATTCGCCGTCGAAATTGTCAACAGTGACGGACCGCAGATAGAGCGACCCGGCCGCATTGGTGGCATAGGTGATCCGCCCGCTGCCGCCTGGTGCCCGCAGGCTGTTTCCCAGGGTAATCATGGGATTCAGGCCGGTGCCGGCGCCCCAAGGGTTCAGCCGGGAGCCCTGCGGAAACGTGCCGTGGTCGAAACCTGGAATTGCCGCCGGCACCGCCAGGGTTGCCACCAGCGCCACGGTTCCGGTCAGCACGGCCCGCCGCAGCTGGCCGGGATTCCGGCCGCTGTCGGCTGATGTGCGGGAATCCGGCGCAAACCACTGGCTGCACGCGAGGATCAGCAGATATCCGGCCACCGTGGCAATGAAGCCCCAAACCCCCACGCTCTGGGGCTTCACCGTGGCGGGGACCACCAGAATGGCCAGAAGGCCCAGCCCGGTTGTTGCCGGCATGCCAAGCGGCACGGCCAACGCATCGATGAGGATGACGGTCAGGCCCAGGGCTGCGCAGCACACCATCACGATTCCTGCATTCGGAGCCACCGGGGCACTTTCCGCAAGGACCGTCTCGCTCGCCCGGCGGATGAACCTGTCCACTTCGGCCAGGGTTGCCCCGGACGGGATGAAACCGGCAATGGCCGTGCTCCGGAAGAACGTCAGCGTTAGAACCGCGGTCAGCGACGCAAAGCCGCTGGCTGCCACCACAAGGGGCTGGGCCCGCAGTGCGCGGAGCGTGGCGATGGACAGGCAGACCACCACTACCGTGGTCAGGATGGGCAAGTACCAGGCCCATCCGCGTAGGACTCCGTTGAGGGAAATTGCGGCGCCCGCAACAGCGAGGGCCACAGCCCCGGCCATGGCCCAGGGGTACGCCCCAACCCGCGTCCGTGCCGGGACCTGTCCAGGGGTACCCGTGGCTGCCTTGTCTCGGGAAACGTTGCGTTCCGGTGCCAGCGTCACCGCCCCACCCCCGCTCCGCGGCGCACGTCTGCAGCCGCCGTGGCAGGCGCAGCACCGGCCTGGTCGAAGTGGGTCCAGGCATCCGGGACTGAAATCGAGGTTGTCACAGCCACTGCCCTCCAGCCGCCCCGACGGAGGGCCTCCAAAGAGATCTCGGCATCCGCGGGCCTGTCGGAAACGATGATGGCGAAGGCATTCGCGCCGTAACCCGCCGCCGGAGCGAGGGCTCTGGCCTCGCTCGGCGAGATCCTGCCGAGCACGGCAATAAGGGGACCCCGCATCCGGTGGGCCGAGAGTTTATCCATGAGGTGATCGTCGAAATCAGCCGGTCCGGCATCCTGGCCACCGTGGTCCCGGGCAGCATGGTGCGGACCGGAGAGCTGGATGGCAGCGAGGCTTTCGGCGATCGACTGGAGCCCGGGCACTCCGCTGAACTCTTCCGCCTCCGGTTCCGGCGCGGACGGGGAACGGAGGAACGCGGGTTCGCCGCGGGGGTCCAGGAGGCGGAGGGCGTAGCTGCGCTCCGACAGGTGCGTACAGATGGAGATCGCGGCCACCACGGCCCACTCGAACGTGCCGCTGGTGATCATCTCGTGGCCGTCCGCGGCCGCACCGCCCCCAAGACCAGAACCGTGGCCGCCGGAAAAGGCCGCGAACCGTTGGTCCAGGATGACGGTGGCCTCCGGCGTCGTGACGGATTCCTCCTGACGCACCATCAGGGTGCCGTGGTGGGCGGTCGCCGCCCAATGCACCCTGCGCATCGGATCGCCCGGGCGGTATTCACGGGTCATGACGTCATCGTCGCTGGGGTTGGCGCGGGTACGCGTGGCTGTGATGCCGTCGTTCCCGCGGGCTCCCGCGAGGCCCGTCGCGGGAAGCTCGACGGCGGCGGGCGTCACGGTGAGGGTGTCGCCGTCGTCAATTGACCGCCGGTGCAGGGACAACCCGAACGGATCCGTGAACTCGGCTGTCACCGGGCCGATCAGGTATTGTCCGCGTTTGGTGGAGCGCAGATGGTATTCGTACCTGCTGGTCCCGCCCTTGGCGGAGCGGGCGGGAAAATGGAAGGCCGGGGATTCCCCGAACCGTGGCGGCAGCCGTTCCTCCATGATGGCCCGGCCGCCACCGGAACCGGTCCGTGCCACGGCGAGCCTAACCGTGGTGGCAGCGAAGGTTTCCACCGGGGAGGGGTTGAACTCGCGGTAAACCCGGAACCGCGGCTTGAGGAGCCTGATTCCGGCGAGCGAAACCAGGGGAAGGACTATGAGCAGAACGCTCAGACTCAGCAGATCCCGCCGCCCCATGATCTGCGCAGACAACAGGCAGACGGCGCCGGCGGCCAGGAGCCCCCAGCCACGCTGGCTGAAGAGGTGCCGGGGGAGTCGGTCACGCAGCGCCATGTGCCGGCCCAGCCTAGTGGTTCCGGCGCAATCCGGCGGGCGGGGCCGATGACCGGGCCGGGTTGTTAACCGGCTCCTGGTTCACCGGGAGCCGGGAGAGGATGCCCCGGATGACGGTGTGCGGCGTCTCGCCGGCGCCGGCTGCCTTGCGGTCCAGGATGATCCGGTGGGCCAGCACGGATTCCGCCACGCCGACGACGTCGTCGGGCAGCACAAAATCACGGCCGTCCAGGGCCGCTGTGGCCTTCGCAGCCCGGAGCAGCTGGAGCATGGAGCGTGGGCTGGCGCCCAGCCGGAGCAGGGGGCTTCCGCGCGTTGCGCGGCCTACTGAGACGGTATATTCCTTGACCGCCTGAGATACGTAAACCTGCTGGACGGTTGCGATCATCGCTGCGACGTCCGCTGCGGTGACCACGGGGGAGACCTTGGCCAAAGGGGAGGTCGCCTGATGGGTCTCCAGCATCTCGATCTCGGAGTCCTTGTCCGGATAGCCCATGGAAATCCGTGCCATAAATCGGTCGCGCTGGGCTTCCGGGAGTGGGTAGGTGCCTTCCATCTCGATCGGGTTCTGGGTGGCCACCACCATGAACGGTTCGTCGAGTTTGTACGAGTCGCCGTCCACCGTGACCTGGTGTTCCTCCATGCACTCCAGGAGGGCTGATTGCGTCTTGGCAGACGCGCGGTTGATTTCGTCGCCAATGACGATGTTGGCGAACACAGCACCCGGGCGGAACTCGAAAAGCCGCGACGCCTGGTTATAGATGGACACGCCCGTTACGTCCGAGGGCAGCAGGTCCGGGGTGAACTGGATGCGGCTGACCGTGCAGTCGATGCTCCGGGCGAGGGTTTTGGCCAGAAGGGTCTTGCCCACGCCCGGCACGTCCTCCAGGAGCAGATGGCCCTGGGCCAGCAAAACTGTCAGGGCGAGCCTGGCGGCATCCGACTTTCCGTCGATGACGGTGTTGATGGATGCCAGGATCCGCTGGCTGGCCGCGTGGAATGTTTCCCTGTCCATGGCTGCTGACTTGTGGCCGTTGAGGTGGCCCACTTGCTCCGTCACGGCGGAAAAGTTCCGGCTGGCAGGGGTTACCTCGTTGACAGCGGTGCGGCGGTGGGAATCCATCTGCAACCTTTCAGCCCGGGGATCGCCCGGAACGGGACAGCAGGCCTGCCTTCGCCCGGCGGTGGGCGTTCGCGTCTGTTCGTACCAGCCTACTAACACAACTGCCCTGGCTGACAGAGAGTTCCGGGAATTCTGCGGGGATCGGCCGCCGCTAGGCTTGAGGGATGTGCAATTCGCTGATTCCCGCCGCCTACCGCGCAGTCGGGACGGACCCTGAAGATGCAGCCCATACTGCCGCTGAGGCCGCATCCGGTGCTAAGGCCTGCACCCCAGCCGGCACCGGGCGGCAGGCGCGGCCGCACTATCCGCCGGCGCCGGAGCCGTTGCCGGTCCCCGTGATGGACAACCATACGCACCTGGACTTCCCCGACGGTGAGAGCCCCGTGGGGATCGCCGCGGCGATGGATGCGGCCCAGGCCGTCGGAGTGCAGGGGGCTGTCCAGGTGGGCTGCGACCTGGAGTCCTCTCGGTTCACAGTCCGCGCCGTTGACCTGGACAGCAGGTTGCTGGGCGCCGTGGCACTGCACCCCAACGACGCCCCGGACTATGCCAGGCGCGGCGAGCTGGAGGATGCGCTGACGGAGATTGAGCGATTGGCCGCCCATCCCCGGATCAGGGCCATCGGCGAGACCGGCCTCGATTTCTTCCGCACGGAAGGGGAAGGCCTGGCCCACCAGCGCTATTCGTTCCGGCGGCATATCGATATCGCCAAGCGACTGAACCTGACGCTGCAGATCCACGACCGCGACGCTCACGACGACGTGGTGCAGGTCCTGCGCGAGGAGGGGGCTCCGGAACGGGTGGTGTTTCATTGCTTCTCGGGTGATGAGGAGCTCGCCAGGATCTGCAACGCCGCGGGCTGGAACATGTCCTTCGCCGGCACGCTGACGTTCAAGAATGCAGCCAACCTCCGCGCCGCACTGGCGGTGGCAGACCCGGACCTCGTGCTGGTGGAAACGGATGCTCCCTTCCTGACTCCGCATCCGCACCGTGGCCGTCCAAACGCCAGCTATATGGTGCCGTACACCGTCCGCGCCATGGCCGAATTGACAGGAACTGACCTCGCTGAGCTCTGCACCCGGATCAGCGAAAATACCGCGCGGGCGTACGGATCCTGGGACTGATCCCGGCCTCGCCGGATTGCTAGATACACATACTTCGTATGTAAAATTCTTGGCCGCTTTATAACGCTACGGTTACAGTAGAAAACTATTAGCCGGGGTCGGGGAAGGCCTTCGGATAATTTCACTCCATTCGCAGCAGGACCGGGCAGGGCTTTGATGCCCGCTGCCTGCTGCGCGGAGTGTGGCGGCGCAACGGTGCCCGGAGCTTGTCCCCAGGGTCATGCGCCGGCCATTTTACTGCGTTTTTCCCCGTGCCCGGATCGATCTAAAGTTACGGGCAATCGTGGTCAAGCTCTTCACAACGGACGGCAAGTTCAGTTTTATCAAGGCGGGCACCCAACTGGTGGTGCTTTGTGCGCTGGTGTTGGGCCTGGTGGCCTTCGTCGGAAATAACAAAACCGTTACCCTCAACGTCGATGGAAAAGTGACTTCGGTCCAGTCCTTCGGCGGCACCGTGGGCCAGGTAGTAAAAAGCGCAAGCGTAGAACTGAAGTCGGCTGACCGCGTCTCGCCCCCGGCGGACGCCAAAGTGGAGAACGGCACCGTGATAAACGTCAACATGGCCAAGGCCGTGAAGGTCAGCCTGGACGGGTCCGAAAAGACCATCAACACCACGGCGCCGGATGTTGCGGGCCTCGTGACCGAACTCGGGGTGGCCAGCTCCTCCTCCGTCTCCGTCCCCAAGGATGCCCAGCTCGCTGTGGCCGGATCCTTTGTATCGATCTCCACGCCCAAGTCCGTCAGCATTGTCGCCGACGGTAAGGTCGCCACGGCCACCACCACCGCGGGGACCGTCGCCCAGGTGCTGGAGGACGCCGGCATCACCCTAGGCGTCGATGACCGCACCTCGCAGCCGGGCAACGCGCACGTGGTCAACAACATGGTGGTCAAGGTCTCCCGGGTGGATACCAGCCAGACCGCAGCGACCACTGAAAATGTTGCTTTCGACAGCATGACCACCGAAAGCGCCGAGCTCTTCAAGGGCGAGAAAAAGGTCACCCAGGCCGGCGTGGCCGGCAAGGTGGACAAGAGCTTCAAACTGGTGATGGTTGACGGCCGTGAAGCCTCTCGGACCCTGGTCTCCGAAACAGTTTCCGTGCCTGCCGTGACTGAAAAGGTCACGGTCGGCACCAAGGCAAAGCCAGCGGCCGTGGCCGCGGCCGGAACGAACACCGGCGCCGCAGCCCCGGCCATGATGAACGAGGCCATGTGGGACAAAATCGCCCAGTGTGAGTCAACCGGAAACTGGTCCATCAACTCGGGGAACGGCTACTACGGCGGCCTCCAGTTCGATATTCGGACCTGGATCGGCTCCGGCGGCGGCGCCTACGCCCCTAACGCCAGCCTCGCCACCAAGGCGCAGCAGATCGACATTGCCAACCGCGTGTACGCACAGCGAGGCCTCCAGCCGTGGGGCTGTGGCTGGGCCGCTACAAGCTAGTCGCCATTAAGCACGTGCGCTGGCGGCAGCTGACCACAACCGCCAGGTAAGCAGGAGGCGGCGGCCGGTCCCGGATTGTCCCGGGGCCGGCCGCTGCCGTTAAGCGGAAACACATGCCGCCTGACACGCATGATCCGCCCGGAATGCGGATGGACCGTCACAGCGGCCGGGATAGGATACCTAGGTGACTGAACCGACTGCCGCCGCGCCCGCACCCCTCTTCGGTGCCTCCGACATACGCCGGCTGGCGGAAGAAATCGGTATCCGGCCCACCAAGACCTTGGGCCAGAATTTTGTCATCGATGGCAATACCATCCGCCGGATCGTCTCGGTTGCGAACATTGGGCCAACCGAGACCGTGCTGGAAGTCGGGCCCGGGCTTGGGTCGCTCACCCTGGGCCTTCTGGACGCCGCACAGACGGTGGTCGCCGTTGAAATCGACCCTGTCTTGGCAGCGAAGCTGCCCGAAACCATCAAGGCCTGGCGCCCTGAAGCGGCGGACTCTTTCCATCTGGTCCAGGCCGACGCCATGAAGGTGACGTCCCTCCCTGTTGAGCCCACCGCCATTGTGGCAAACCTGCCCTACAACGTCGCCGTGCCGGTGGTCCTGCACCTGCTCCAGCACTTCCCCAGCCTGCAGCACGGTCTGGTCATGGTCCAGGACGAGGTTGCCGACCGCCTGGCTGCGGGGCCAGGCTCAAAGACCTACGGGGTGCCCTCGGTCAAGGCAGCCTGGTACAGCAGCATGCGTAAGGCCGGCGTGATCGGCATGAACGTCTTCTGGCCGGCGCCGAAGATCCAGTCCGGACTCGTGGCCTTCACCCGGCGCGAACCACCTGAAACAACCGCCACCCGTGAGCAGGTGTTCGCGGTGATCGACGCCGCCTTCGCCCAGCGCCGGAAAACGCTGCGCGCCGCCCTGGCCGGCTGGGCCGGCGGCGCACCCGAAGCCGAACGTTGCCTCATCGCCGCTGGAGTGGCTCCTTCTGCCCGGGGCGAAGTCCTGGACATCCACGCCTTCGCCCGGATTGCCGAAGCCCGCGAGGCCGGGTCGTGAACGCACCCTTGGGGAAGTTTCCCGCGCGGACCGTCCGGGTGAAGGCGCCCGGCAAGGTCAACGTTTCCCTGGACGTGGGACCGTTGCGCGCGGACGGATACCACTCCGTTGCCAGCGTCTACCTGGCCGTTTCCCTCTATGAGGAAGTGGCAGCCACCAGCACGGAGACGCCGGGGATCACCGTCAGCATCAGTCCTGACAGCACGCTGGACCTGGACGGCGTGGATATTCCGCTGGATGAGAGGAACCTGGCCCATAAGGCCGCAGCGATCATGGCCGATGTCTCCGAGCATTCCACCGGGGTGCACCTCGAAATCACCAAGCGGGTCCCCGTGGCCGGGGGCATGGGTGGCGGCTCGGCCGATGCCGCGGCCACCCTGCTGGCCTGCGATGCGCTGTGGAACAGCGGGCTGTCGCGGGACGAGTTGGCACACCTGGCTGCTGAACTGGGTGCCGACGTCCCGTTCTCCCTCCTCGGCGGAACCGCCGTCGGGCTCGGCGTTGGCGACGACCTTTCGCCGGCCCTGGCCAAAGCCCAGACTGACTGGGTCCTCGTGGCGGCGGACTATGGGCTGCCCACTCCCGAAGTCTTCCGCACTCTGGACCGGCTCCGCGAGGCCGAGGGGCTGGACATTGCCGAGCCCACGGCCGTGGATCCCAAAATCCTGCAGGCGCTGCGGAGCGGGGACGCGGACGCTCTGAGCCGGGTCCTTGTGAACGATCTCCAGCGGGCCTCCATTGAACTTGCCCCCGCGCTGCGCGATACGCTGGGAATGGGCGAGTCCCATGGCGCCATCGCGGGGATTGTCTCCGGTTCGGGACCCACAGTGGCACTGTTGACGCACAATCCAACGGCTGCCGAAAGCCTGGCCGAGGATCTGCGGCACTACGGGCTGACAGCACTGGCTGTCCACGGGCCAGTGCCCGGCGCCCGCATCATCTCCGATACCCTCCTTTAAGAGCCCCTTCCTTACTGAGCAGCAGAAAGCAGTCCTCTTGGCACACCTTCTTGGCGGCGAAAACCTTTCGGTTTCGTACGCAACGCGCACCGTCCTGGACGGCATCACCCTCGGACTCGAGGAAGGTGACAGGATCGGCATGGTGGGCCGGAACGGCGACGGCAAGTCCACGCTGATGCGCCTGCTGGCAATGCGCTCAACCCCGGATTCGGGCCGGGTGACCAAGCGCAGCGAAGTCAACATCGGTTATCTGGACCAAAGCGACGTGCTCGACGGCGACCTCACGGTAGGCGCGGCGATCGTCGGCGACCAGGCCGACTATGAATGGGCCCGCAATCCCCAGATCCGCGAAGTCATGGGCGGGCTTGTGTCCGACGTCGACTGGCATGCCAACGTCCACGCACTCTCCGGCGGGCAGAAGCGGCGGGTGGCGCTGGCCAAGCTGCTGATCGAGGACCACGACGTCATCATGCTCGACGAGCCGACCAACCACCTCGACGTGGAAGGTGTCGCGTGGCTGTCCCGGCACCTGAAGACCCGCTGGCGGGCGAACCAGGGCGCCTTCCTGGTGGTCACGCACGACCGCTGGTTCCTGGACGAAGTCTGCACCAAGACCTGGGAAATCCACGATGGCATCATGGACCCGTTCGACGGCGGCTACGCGGCCTACGTCCTGGCCCGTGCAGAGCGTGACCGCGCGGCGAATGTTATGGAAGGCAAGCGCCAGATGCTCGTGAAGAAGGAGCTCGCCTGGCTGCGCCGCGGCGCTCCGGCCCGCACGGCCAAGCCTAAATTCCGCATCGAGGCCGCCAACGCCCTCATCGCCGATGTCCCCGAGCCGCGCGACTCCACAGCCCTGAGCAAGATGGCCACCGCCCGGCTCGGCAAGGACGTCCTGGACCTCGAGAACGTCTCATTGGACTTCCTCGGCGGCGACCCCGGACAGAAACTCTTCGACAACATCACCCTGCGGCTTGCACCCGGTGAGCGGTTGGGCCTCGTGGGCGTCAACGGCGCCGGCAAGACCACGCTGCTGAAACTCCTCAACGGCGAGATTCAGCCGTCATCCGGCAAGGTCAAGCGCGGCAAGACCGTGGTCACCGCCGTGCTGACCCAGGAGGTCAAAGAGCTCGACGACGTCTCGGACCTGCGCGTGATCGAAGTCATCGAGCGTGAAAAGCGGTCCTTCAACGTGGGCGGCAAGGAATTCACGGCGGGTCAGCTCGTAGAGCAGCTGGGCTTCACCAACGAAAAGCAGTGGACCCCGGTCAAGGACCTCTCCGGCGGCGAGCGCCGGCGCCTCCAGCTCCTGCGCCTGCTGGTGGGGGAGCCGAACGTGCTGATGCTCGATGAGCCCACCAACGACCTCGACACCGACACCCTCGCCGCCGTCGAAGACGTCCTTGACGGTTGGCCGGGCACGCTCGTTGTGGTCAGCCACGACCGTTACCTGCTGGAGCGCGTGACGGACCACCAGATGGCGCTGCTGGGCGACGGCAAGATCCGCGCTCTGCCGCGCGGCGTGGACCAGTACCTCGAACTCCGCGAAGGGGCTCTTGCCGGCTCCACGATCACCGGCGGCGGCAACCCTGTCACCGGCCCGAGCGGCAGCTCCGCCCCTGCAGCGTCCGGCTCCTCCGAAGCCGAAAAGCGCGACGCCCGGAAGGCCAAAAACCGGATCGAGCGCCAACTGGGCAAACTGGAGCAGCAGGAAAAAAAGATTCACGACCAGATGGTCAGGAGCACCGCAGAATCCGACTTTGACGCCCTCGCCGACCAGAACAAAAAACTCAAGGACCTCGCCACAGACCGCGAAGCGCTGGAACTCGAATGGATGGAAGCCCTGGAAGTTCTCGGCGAGTAGCTTCGATATTGGGGCGCCGGCAGCCGCTGACATCCTCCGCGTTGCTCGTATCCCGCTTTCGAACGCAACCCGGCTCAGCTTTCCGTGCGGAGTTCGGGGTCTTTTTGGAGGCCGGTGAGGCCGTTCCAGGCGAGGTTGACCAGGTGCGCGGCAACGGTGTGTTTGTCGGGCTGGCGGCTGTCCTGCCACCATTGGCCGGTCATGGCCACCATGCCCACGAGCATCTGGGCGTACATGGCGCCGTCCCGGGCGCTGAAGCCGCGGCGGTGGAATTCGTCGGACAGGATGTGTTCTACGCGGGCGGTGACCTGGGACAGCAGGGTGGAGAAGGCGCCTTCGGGCTGCGACGGCGGTGCGTCCCGCATCAGAATCCGGAAGCCCTCCGCACGGTCCTCGATGTAGGTGAGGAGGGCCAGGGCGGCGCGTTCCACCAGCACCCGCGGTTTGCCTTCTTCGGTCAGGGCAGCGGTGATCGAGTCCAGCAGGATGTGGAACTCAAAGTCCACCACCTGCGTGTACAGGCCCTCCTTGGAGCCGAAATGTTCGTAGATTACGGGCTTCGAAACACCGGCGCAGGCCGCAATTTCCTCAATGGTGGTCCCGTCGAGCCCTCGCGCGGCAAAAAGGCCACGGCCGACGTCGACCAGTTGGCTGCGCCGCTGCGCGCCTGTCATCCGTATCCGGGGTGGGTTATTGCTCACATTTCCATCATGCCCTAGCGCCGCTGAACAGTTGGAAACGTCGGCGGCACAGGGGCATGGCGGCCGAGATTCCTGCCAATGTCGCGGGCGGCCCTGAACCCATGGCAAAATAAATACTTGTGCCTTGGCCTTTGCGCCTATGGCATGGTCCGCCCTGGTGTAATGGCAGCACCCCGGCCTTTGGAGCCGTGGAGTATAGGTTCGAATCCTATGGGCGGAACTGCTGTGCTATGACCGTCCAGTAGGATGAACTCGGTGCCCGCCAGCCATCTGGCAGGGCAGGCACCGCGCCCAGCGCAACGCGCAACCAAGCAAGGAGAACCCGTACGTGATCCCCGAGACTACCGGCCCAGCCGCCGTCATTGTTCTGGCAGCAGGCGCCGGTACCCGGATGAAATCCCGTACCCCGAAGATCCTTCACGAAATCGGCGGCCGATCCATGGTGGGCCACGCCCTCCTGGCAGCCCGCAGCATTAATCCCGGACGGCTGGCCCTGGTGGTCCGCCACGAGCGGGATCTGGTGGCCCGCCACCTGAACGAGCTTGACCCCGAAGCCCTGATCGTGGACCAGGACGACGTTCCCGGCACCGGCCGCGCCGTTGAGGTGGCCGTGCAAGCACTGGACGCCCAGGAAAAACTTGCAGGCACGGTAGTGGTCACTTACGGCGATGTTCCGCTCCTGACCGGCAGCCTGTTGGCGGATCTGGTGGCCACGCATGAGCGGGAGGCCAATGCCGTCACGGTACTGACCGCGCTGCTGTCTGACGCCACGGGCTACGGTCGTATCCTCCGTGGTGATGACAGCTCCGTCACCGGCATCCGCGAGCACAAGGATGCAACGGAAGCGGAACGCCTGATCCGCGAGGTCAATTCCGGGATCTACGCCTTCGATGCCGACGTCCTCCGTGACGCGCTGGTCCACATCACCACTGACAACTCGCAGGGTGAAAAGTACCTCACCGACGTGCTGGGAATCGCCAGGCAGTCGGGCGGCCGGGTTGCTGCCGTCGTCACCGAAGACCGCTGGCAGGTGGAGGGCGCCAATGACCGTGTGCAGCTTTCCGCCCTCGGCGCGGAACTGAACCGCCGCACCGTTGAGGCCTGGATGCGCGCCGGGGTCACCATAGTTGACCCCGCCACCACCTGGATCGATTCGACCGTCACCCTCGACGAGGACGTCCGTATCCTGCCGAACACGCAGCTGCACGGCGCCACCACCGTGGCGAGGGACGCCGTCGTCGGCCCCGACTCAACCTTGACCGATGTCCGCATCGGCGAGGGCGCCAAGGTGACCCGCACGCACGGTTCCGGCGCTGTGATCGGCGCGGACGCCGCCGTAGGCCCCTTCACGTACCTGCGTCCCGGCACCGTGCTCGGTGACACCGGCAAGATCGGTGCGTTCTACGAAACCAAGAACGTCACGATTGGCCGAGGCTCCAAACTTTCCCACCTCGGCTACGCCGGTGACGCCGAAATCGGCGAGGACACCAACATTGGTTGCGGCAACATCACGGCCAATTACGACGGCGAGAAGAAGCACCGCACGGTGATCGGCTCGGGCGTACGCACAGGTTCCAACACGGTCTTTGTTGCGCCGGTCACCGTGGGGGACGGTGCCTACAGCGGCGCCGGCGCGGTGATCCGCAAGGATGTCCCGGCAGGGGCTCTCGTCCTGTCCGTTGCAGCACAGCGCAACGCCGAGGGATGGGTTGTGGCTAACCGCCCCGGCTCACGCTCGGCTGAACTGGCGAAGGCGGCCGCCTCAGATTCCTCACATACCCCGGCATCGACAGAAGAGGACCAGCGATAATGAGCGAAATTACGGCACGTGGCGAGAAGAAGCTGGTGCTAGCCGCTGGGCGGGCGCACCCCGAACTGGCGCGGGAAATCGCCAAGGAGCTGGGTACCGAGCTGCTGCCCGTTGATGCCTATGACTTCGCCAACGGGGAGATCTACGTCCGCGCCGGCGAAAGCGTCCGGGGAACAGACGCGTTCGTCATCCAGGCCCACCCGGCGCCGCTGAACAACCACCTCATGGAACAGCTGATCATGATCGATTCGCTGAAGCGGGCCTCCGCCAAGCGCATCACCGTGGTGTCCCCGTTCTACCCGTACGCACGGCAGGACAAGAAGGGACGCGGCCGCGAGCCGATTTCCGCCCGCCTGGTGGCGGACCTGTACAAGACCGCCGGTGCTGACCGCATCATGAGCGTTGACCTGCACACCTCGCAGATCCAGGGCTTCTTCGACGGTCCCGTGGACCACCTCATGGCCATTCCACTCCTGGCGGACTACATCCGCACCCGCGTCGCGGCGGACAACGTCACTGTCGTGTCCCCGGACACCGGCCGGGTGCGCGTTGCGGAGCAGTGGGCCGAACGCCTGGGCGGAGCGCCGCTGGCGTTTGTGCACAAGAGCCGGGACCTCACCGTTCCCAACCAGGCTGTCTCCAAGACCGTCGTGGGCCAGATCGAGGGCCGGACCTGCGTCCTCATCGATGACATGATCGACACCGGCGGCACCATTTCCGGAGCGGTCCAGGTCCTGAAGAACGCCGGGGCGAAGGACGTCATCATTGCCGCGACGCACGCTGTCTTCTCCGAGCCTGCTGCACAACGGCTCTCCGAATCCGGCGCCCGCGAAGTGGTGGTCACCAACACGTTGCCCCTCACCGCGAATCAGCAGTTCCCGCAGTTGACGGTGCTGTCTATCGCACCGCTGATCGCCCGCGCCATCCGTGAAGTGTTCGACGACGGATCTGTCACCAGCCTGTTCGACGGCAACGCCTGATTCTCGATGCTCCTGCAGCCGGCGGCGGGCCCGTTTTCAGTATTTGGCCCCGGCGCTGGTAAGCTTTTTGACGATACCTTGGCGAGGGAGAGCATCCGGGAAACCGGACTGCAGGTCTCCGTTATCGACTGGGTCTGAATCTCCCTTCTGGAAGAGCCGCCTCACGGCCGCCCGGCGTTGAAGGTCGTAACAGACCTCCGCCCTTGCCGAACACCTTTTAGTCTTCCGAGGAGATACACATGTCTGAGCAGAAGCTCGCAGCAGAAGTACGCACCGAATTCGGCAAGGGCTTTGCCCGCCGCGCGCGCATGGCCAACCTGATCCCCGCCGTCATCTACGGCCACGGCGCCGAGCCGATCCACATCACGCTTCCGGCGAAGGCCACCACACTGGCAGTCCGCAAAGCCAACGCCCTGCTGACCCTGGACGTCAACGGCGAAGAGCACCTGGCCCTGGTCAAGGACGTCCAGCGCGACCCCATCAAGCAGATCATCGAGCACATCGACCTGCTGACGGTCATCAAGGGCGAGAAGGTCACCGTGGACATCCCGGTTCACATTGTTGGCGAACTGGCTCCGGGCAGCGTCTTCAACCAGGAACTCACCGTCATCTCCCTTGAGGCCGAGGCAACCCACCTGCCCACCGCCATCGAGGTCGACATCGAGGGCCGCTCCGCCGGACAGCACATCCACGCTTCCGACCTTGTCCTGCCGAAGGGTTCGGTCCTGCTGGCCGACGCCGACGCACTGGTGGTCCACATCTCCGAGGCCACTGAGGTCACTGAGGAAGAGGCACAGGCTGACTCCGCAGCCGCAGTCTCAGCCGAATAATAACGGCACAGTTTGATTTGTGGCCGGGCCCTGTCAGGGTCCGGCCACAGCCATGTCCGGACCACCTTAGGATTGAATAATGACTGACACCTGGCTGATCGTTGGCCTCGGTAACCCCGGGGCCGGATACAAGGACAACCGGCACAACGTCGGCCAGATGGTCCTGGACGAACTCGCGGGCCGGATGGGCGGCAAGTTCAAAACACACAAGGCACGCGCCCAAGTGCTCGAAGGGCGCCTGGGGATCGGCGGCCCACGGGTGGTGCTGTCCAAGCCGATGAGCTATATGAACGTTTCCGGCGGCCCGGTGGCGGGCCTGGCGAACTTTTACGGCATTGATCCTGACCATGTTGTTGCGGTGCACGATGAGATTGATATCCCGTTTAACACCATAAAGCTGAAATGCGGTGGCGGCGAGGGCGGGCACAACGGACTCCGGGACATGTCCAAGGCACTGGCCACCAAGGATTATTTACGGGTACGGGTGGGTGTGGGCCGCCCGCCAGGGCGGATGGAAACTGCAGACTATGTCCTGCGCGATTTTGGCTCTGCAGAATGCAAGGACCTTCCGTTCCTGCTCGATGAGGCGGCCGATGCCGTGGAATTGCTGGTCAGGGAAGGACTGACCGCGGCCCAGCAGAAGTTCCATCCGGCCAGGTCGGACGGTGAGCAATAAAACTTTAAACCGGCTGTCCCCTGTTTACCTGCGCGTGCCAAGGGGTAGTCTTCTTCCTAAGCGGGGGGGCGATGGGGCTTATCCCGCTTTAGGTGGGATTTAGGGGACAAGTTCATGTCAATCGAGCCACTCAGCTGGGGACGTGGGTCACCGCTCAACGACGTTGGGCTGCGCACCGACACTGCTGGCGTATCAGAGCCGCAGCGATGGTCCGTGCCCGCGCGGAGCGCCAACCTCGATGCGGTCCGTACAGCCTTGACCAGCCTCGAATCCCTGGGAGTCGTCATTACCGGCGGACGCGGCGTCGGCAAGTCCTCCTTGGCCAAGACGGCCGTCTCCGAGCTGGGACCGGATATCTGGACGTTGCAGCTGCGCAGCGGACCGTCATCCGGAACAACGCCCTACGGTTGCCTGGCTTTCCTGCTGGCGCGCCTTCCCCAGGCGTACATGGGTTCGCCCACAGCCATCCTCCGTGGCATTACATCCCTCATCAAAAGCGATGCAGCGGGGCGCCAGTGTGTCATCACCCTGGACACCGCGGGCGGCATTGATGACATGAGCGCCGGCGTACTGCTCAACATCCTCCTGACAGGGACCGCCCGCATTGTGGCCGTGGCACCCATGATCAGCGACCTTCCGGCCGACTTCCACTGGCTCCTCAGCGACCGCCGGCTCACCGAGGTCAGGCTGGACAACCTTAATGAACTGCAGACCCGCCAGGTGCTGCTTTCCCTGCTGGGCCACCGCGTGTCGGCCTCCCTGGTCAGCACCTTCCACACCATGGTTGGCGGAAACCCGCTGCTCCTGAAGGCGCTTGCCACCGAGCAGCAGCATTCGGGGAACCTGGTTCTTTCGGACTCCGTCTGGACACTGCGGGACAAAGTGGTGCTCGACGGCGCGGCCAGCCTTGACGACATCGTCCGGTCCCAGTGGACCCGGAAGTCTCCGCAGGAACGGGACGTCATTGAGATGCTCTCCTGCGCCCGCAGCGTGGAACTGTCCAGACTGACCACCGTCTACGGTGCCGGTGTGGTCGCGGACATGGAGGATTCGGGCCTGCTGGAGATCGATTCTTCGGACCACCGATGGGTTTCACTGCGCGAAAAGTACCTCGGCGACGTTGTCCGCTCCTGGCTGAGCATCACTCGGCGTCGGGAACTGCGGAGCCTCCTCCTGGGCGGCAGGGAGCCTGACCCTGCCACTATGACGGTGGAGGAGCTGATGGCGTTCGGCGCCTGGACCCAGGAATGCGAGGCTGAGTTGAGTCCGGCCATGGCGCTGGCCGCTGCCGAAGCCGCAGTGCAGCTCTTTGACCCTCATTTTGCCCTCAAGTACGCCGACACACTGAAGCGGAATGACCCCCAATGGGTGCCTGCCCAGCGGCAGAAGGCGGCAGCGTACCTGCTCATGGACCTGCCGGTGCAGGCCATGGCAGCATTGGACGATATTTCCCAGCCGCAGCTGGACAACCTGGACGTTGAAGAGTTCGCCCGGGTGGTGGCCGCCAAATCGCGGGTTATGGTCTGGCTCCCCGAACACACCGCCCGCATGCCGGCACTTCTGCAGACGGCACGGGAGCGGCTTGGCGTGGAACCGGGAATCGCGAAGGGCTGGCCGGAGCCTCTGGCTGCTGCGGCCAACCGGATCAGCCTGAGCGAATTCGAGTACCAGGCCTTCGTGGGGGACTACGCCGCTGCCCTGCCGGCGCTGGAAGCCGCCGCGGACCCCGGGCAGAATCCGGATACGTGGTTCAGGATGAACTCAGCGGTAATCCTCATGAGCGCACTGTCCATGACAGGGCGGGAAATGGACGCGCTGAGCCTGATGAGGCAGGTGGGCGGGCAGATCTCGGACGCCGGCGAGATCGTGGGGCTGCGTGAGAAGTTCGCTGGCCGGGCGTACAACGTGCTCCTGATGGCAGGGCAGTGGCGCCGGTGTATCGACCTCCTGGATCCGCCTTCCGCGCGCGAATTCCACCGGCTCCCTTACCGGAGTGCTGCCGCGGAGCTCGCTGCCGGCATCGCCTACGTGTACTCGGGCCGCGGTGCCGTGGCCCTTGATTCGCTGCTCTCGGCCGCTGCGCAGTTGGAGCTGCGGCCCGTCCAGAGCATGCTCCGCGCCTCTTACGCTGCCATCGCCTTCGCATATGCGCAGATCGGCAATGCCGGGCAGTCCCGGAAATATCTTGACAGACTGCAGCGGACAGCAGGTGCCGCTGACCATGCCACCCGGAGCCGCACTGAATTCTGTGCCGATATGGCCGCCCGTTGGCTGGGGGACAGCGACGCAGCCACGCGCCTCAAGCAGTCCGCCCGCCGCGACATCGCAACAGGCAGGTTCACCCTTGCCGGGGTCAGCCTGCTCGGAGCAACAGTCAACGGCACGGAAGCTGACTTCCGGCTGATGGAACAAGTAGCCGGGCATCGCCAGGGCCCCTTGGCCGAAATTTCGCGGCTGATCGCCGTGGGCAGCCGGACCCGCGATGCCAAAGCGTTGCTCGCCGGCGGGGAACTGGCGGCCACCCTCGAACTGGACGCTGTTGAGGCCCGTTGCATGGCGCTGGCCGTTGACTACGCCCGGCAGGCCGGTGACTCGGTCTCCGCCAGGACTGCACAGGCCCGGCTCGACATCCTTGCAGCCACCGTTGCCAGCCTGCCGATCGTACCGAGCAGCGGCAGCCCGCTCCTGACCGCGCGGGAGAGGCAGATCGCGCGGCTGGCAGGCCGGGGCGCGTCCAACCGTGACATTGCCGTAGAGATGGGAGTGTCCGTGCGCACTGTGGAAGGACACCTTTACCAGGTCTTTACCAAACTCGGAGTAACGTCCAGGGGTGATCTGACTGGACTCGTATAGCGGCCACGCAGCCAAACCAGGACCGCCGTACCGGCTCCTCACGGGCCGGCGTGAACCGCTGGACCGGATCTGCAATATCATCCGCAGCCGCACGAGTCAGGCAGTGTTCCTCATGGCGGGCCCGGGCATCGGAAAATCAACGCTGACCGAGGCCATCACCGAGCGGCTTGCCCAGGAGATGATCATTGTTCAGATTCATGGAAGCTCGTCGCTCTCCGGCGTACCCTTTGGAGTTCTGGCGCCCTACACCGCGGAGCTCACTGCCGAGGACTCGGTGTCTCCGGTGGCTGTGCTGCGGTCTGTGTGGAGGTACTTTGAGAAGCTGAAAGGCGGCAAAGATACCCCGTTGCTTCTGATGATGGATGACGCCCACCACTTGGACGAGGCAACGGCCAGCATTGTGGCCGACATGATCACCGCCGGCTGGGCCACCGTGCTTGCTGCCGGCAGGCCGCGACCCGGGCTGCCGCAGCCGCTCGCACAGCTCTGGTACGACGGCCTGGCCGAGCGTGTGGATCTGCGTCCCATGAACCGGGAGCAGATCGAGGAAGTCCTCTCCCATGCCCTTGATGGAACAGTCCCCGCTGCAACCATTGACACTATCTGGAGTGCCTCCGGCGGAAATCCTCGGATTCTTGATGCCTTGTTGCACGATGCCGCAGAGCGGGGCCAACTCGCAAAGCGGAACGGGATCTGGATGCTGCTGGGCCCTTTGCCTGCCGACGGACCAAGGCTCACCGAGGTAGTGGTGAAGGACATGCTCCGCCGCGGCCCGGAAGAACAGGAAGTCCTGAAACTTGTTGCCCTCGCCGGGCCCGTGAGCCGGAAGGTGATCGAGGATACCTTTGGCGCCGAAGTGGTGCGCATGCTTCTGGACCAGCAGATGATCGTCGAAAATTCCGGTGTTCCGGCCGAACTCCGGATCTGGAACTCCGTATTCGGAGAGGCGCTCCGCACCAGCATCTCGGTGTCGCGGAGCCTGCAGCTGCTTGAAAAGATCCGGGACCAGCTCGGAACCGCACCCGAAGGATCTGAAGGCAGGATGCGGGCCGTGGAATGGGCCCTCGAATGTGGATTCAAAATATCTGATCCCGAGCTGCTTGAGGCCGCCGGCACCGCCTTGGTCCACTCCCGAAATTGGAGCAGCCGTACGATGGCGGCAAAGGTCGCGGACCCGGACCTCGTGCCCCAGGCGCAGGCTGTCCAGGCGAGGGCCCTATTCAATGAAGGCGACTTCGTTGGTGCGGCCAAGCTTCTGGACGGGTGCTGGCTGCAGTTGGGGAAGGGGCCCTGGGCTGTCCCGGTCATGATGCTCCGGGCAATGGCACATCAGGCTCTGGGGACACCGCTGGCAGTATTCGCAGCCGATTCCCGCGGAGCGCTTCAGAGCGCCGGTGCCATGACTGCTGGCCCCTTGGCCGTGCCGCATGATTCCCAACAGGCACCCGCTGCTCCTGACAAGATCTGGCAGGAGCGCTTGCTTCACCTGTTGGAACTTGGCGAAGCCGGCAACCACCAGGCTTTGGCGGCCAAGGTCCAGGAACTTCGTAGCAGCCGCGGGGGTGATGCTACGGAGGACGCCCTGCATGCTGTGGGACTCGCGCTGCTGGCCCATGCCCTCGCGTCGGCCGGACGCGCCGTCCAGGGGCTGGATGCTGCATTGCTGTCGGCCTCGGAACTTCCCGCCCTGCAGGGTGGCGTGTTCTTCTTCAATGAATTTGTCCTCGGGCGGCTGGTGGCAGACTACCTGGCCATGGGGGAGTGGGATTCGGCGGAACGGGAGTTGGCGAACTACGCCGCCGGACAGCCGAGGGGTATCGCATATTTCAGCGGCAGCCTCGAGGTACTCCGTGGCTACTCGTTGCTGCGGCAGGGGCGGATGGAACGCGCCTACCAAACGCTGTTACCGGCTGTGGAGACCTTGCGGCTCAACGACCCGTTGCAGCTGTTCCGGTTTGGTTCCGGGCTGGCGTTCTATGTAGCGGCGAGGCTCGGTGACTCCGCCCAGGCCGGCCGGCTTGAGCTGGATTACAAGGATTCACCTTTGGGCTCCACCGGCTTCGGACTCCTTGCCACAGCCTACGCCGCAGCAGCATCAGAGTATGTGGCGCATGACGGAAAAGGCCTGGCGTCCCTCCACACACTGTCCACCACGCGCGAGGTGACCAGCCGAGCCGGGACACTTCTGGAGCTTTTGGCACTTTGCTGGGACCTTGGCGATCATTCCGTGATCCCTTTGGTCCACACGCTGGCGGGGAACGTTGAAGGCCCCTGGGCCGCTGCAATGCTCACCCTGGCGGAGCATTGGGAGTCCGAAGACGCGGATTCCATCATGGAGACGGCGGCCATGCTTGAAGGCGCCGGATTCGTCAACCTGGCGAGGGAGGCCTACGCCCGGTCGAGCACCGTCCTTGAGAGCTCCGGGGAGCGCCGGCGGGCCCGTCAGGCGGTGGCCCTGCGGGAGAAGTGTGACCACGAACTGGGGGAGCGGTTTCGGGAAGGCCACTTCATCGCCGCAGCACCGAGCGTGCACCTCACGCGCAGGGAACAGGACATCGTAGAGCTCGCTGTGCAGGGCCTCACCGACCGGGAGATCGCACAGAAGCTCATGGTGTCCGTGCGTACCGTGGAGGGTCACCTTTACCGCACCTACGTCAAACTCGGCGTGCGGAGCCGCGACGAACTGGCTACAGCCCTTCCGCACTAGGGACTGCGTACGGAAGCCGTCCGTCCGGGCCCCGGAGTGCGGACGTCCGGATATGCGTATCCACGGGGCCTAACGCGTAGCCCAGGCGCAAAAAACTAGAGTACTGCCTACTCGTGTGCCGGGCGTTCGTGTGCGGTTGACTTAGTGCGGCAGGAAAACCCGGAGTCACAGGAACCGCGGACCGGCCAACAGACTATTTAGGCCTCGTTTTGACGCAAGCTTCCGGCCCCAGCGGCCGGATCGAAACGGGGTCGGCGACGTCGGAGTCTTCTGAGACCGAGACTCTCCCCCCAGCCGTCGCCGGCCCTCACTTCCGCGGGCTGAAGCCCGGAGCTGCTGTGGCGGTTGCCCATCGGGCCGCCGCCACAGTGGTGTTGTGGGACAATTGAGTGTCAATCCATTGGCATCTCAAGGAGTTCGCTTTGGCCCTAGTATCAACGCCTGCCACGCTGGAACGCGCAGTGCCGGCCATGGATAATGCCGAAGTCCTCAGGATTCGGAACGACTTCCCCGTACTTGGCCAACTGGTCAACGGCCAGCCCTTGGTGTACCTCGATTCGGGCGCCACGTCGCAGAACCCGCTGAGCGTCATCGAAGCTGAGCAGGAGTTTTACGAACAGCGCAACGCTGCCGTGCACCGCGGTGCCCACTATCTGGCAGTGGAGGCAACCGAGGTTTTCGAAGATGCCCGCCAGACCATCGCAGACTTCATCGGTGCCGACTACGCGGAAACGGTGTGGACCTCCAACGCCACCGAAGGCCTGAACCTGATCAGCTACGCGCTGTCGAACGCCTCGCTGTGGGCGGCGCAGGGGCGCGGTGACGCGCGGCTGAAAGAGCTTGGAGTGGGCCCGGGTGACCAGATCGTGGTGACGGAAATGGAGCACCACGCCAACCTGATCCCCTGGCAGGAACTGGCGTTCCGCACCGGCGCCACGTTGCGCTACATCCCCATCGACGACGCCGGTGCCCTGCGGATGGACATTGCGGCCCAGATCCTGGGACAAAAAACCAAGGTCCTCGCCTTCACCCACGCCTCCAACGTGCTGGGCACCATTAATCCCGTGCAGGAACTGGTCGCGCTGGGGCAGCGGGCCGGAGCCCTGGTGGTCCTGGACGCCTGCCAGTCCGCGCCGCACCTGCCGTTGAACGTCAAGGAGCTTGACGTCGACTTCGCCGTCTTCTCCGGCCACAAGATGCTGGCGCCCACCGGAATCGGTGTCCTCTACGGTAGACAGGACATCCTGGACGTGCTGCCACCGTTCCTCACCGGAGGTTCCATGATCACCACCGTGACCATGGAACGGGCCGAGTACCTGCCCGCCCCGCAGCGCTTCGAGGCCGGTACCCAGCGCATCTCGCAGGCGGTTGCCCTGGCCGCCGCAGCCAACTACCTCACGGAAACCGGCCTGGACCGCGTGCACCGCTGGGAATCGGAGCTCGGCCAGCGAATGGTAGCGGGACTGGAGTCCATTCCCGGCATCCGCGTGCTGGGGCCCAGCGCAGGACAGGAACGGATCGGCCTTGCCGCATTCCACGTCGATGGCGTGCACGCGCACGACGTCGGGCAGTTCCTGGATTCCCGGGGCATCGCCGTCCGCGTGGGTCACCATTGCGCCCAGCCGCTGCACCGCCGCCTGGGCCTGACCGCAACCACCAGGGCAAGCGCCTACCTGTACAACACCACAGACGACGTCGACGCCTTCCTGGAAGCCGTAGCCGGAGTCCGCTCCTACTTCCGCGTCTAGCGCGATCACCGAAGGTACACCGCAATGAGCCTTGACCAGCTGTATCAGCAGATCATCCTTGACCATTCCAAGGTCCGCCACGGCAGTGGACTGGCAGGAATCGCCGCACCGGCGGGGGCGTCCACGGGCCAGTCCCGCCAGCTCAACCCCGTCTGCGGTGACGAAGTCACGCTGCGGGTGGCTGTGGAAGGCGGCAAGGTGGCGCAGATTTCCTGGGACGGCGAAGGCTGCTCCATCTCGATGGCATCGGCGTCGGTCCTCAGCGAACTCGGGGAGGGAATGACCGTGGACGAACTGCGTGCCGTCATTGGCAACTTCCGCGAAGTGCTCCGCTCGCGTGGGAAAGTCCACGCCGATCCCGAAATCCTGGGCGACGCCGCGGCATTTGAGGGTGTGGCCCGCTACGCCGCGCGCGTTAAGTGCGCCATGATTTCCTGGGTGGCCGCCGAGGACGCCCTGAACCAGGCAACCTAGGCCCGCACGGTCCGAAGCCGGGCCGCGGCGGTCAGCGCCGCTGCTCGAAAACGTCCGGGACGCCGTCGCCGTCAGCATCGCGCCGTTCCGTCTCTTCCACTTCGCGGTAATGCCGGTTCCGCAGCCGGAGCACCACGGCGGCGAGCAGGGCGGCCGCCAGTGATCCGGTGAGGATGGCCACCTTCGCGTGGTCATCGTGCGCCGAGCCCGCACCGAAGCTCAGCTCCGCGATCAGCAGTGACACCGTGAAGCCCACTCCGGCCAACATTGCAAGGCCGGCAACATCGATCCAGGCGAGGCCGTCGTCGAGCTTTGCCCTGGTGGTCTTCGTGATCAGGTAGGTAGTGCCGAACACTCCAACCGTCTTGCCGACTACCAACGCAGCCACAATTCCCAACGCCACAGGATCCGCGAGGGCCGACCGGAAGCCGTCCAGGCCGCCCACGGCTACTCCGGCCGAAAAGAAGGCGAAGATCGGGACGGCGAAACCTGCCGAAAGCGGGCGGAGCCGGTGTTCAAAGGACTCAGCCATCCCGGAGCCCGTCTCACCACGATTCCGCGACGCCAATACCGGCACGGCAAATGCGAGCAGCACGCCGGCCACCGTGGCGTGGATCCCGGAGGCGTGCACGAGTCCCCAGGTGGCGGCGGCCAGCGGCAGCAACAGGTACCAGCTGCGGACCCTCCTCTGGGCCAGAAGGGCAAACAGCCCCAACGGAACCAGTGCCGCCAGCAAGAAGAGCGGCTGCAGTCCGGACGAGTAGAAGAAAGCGATGATGCCGATGGCCAGCAGGTCATCCACTACGGCCAAGGTCAGCAGGAAGGTCCGGAGGGCAGCAGGCAGGTGGGTGTTGATGACGGCCAGGACGGCCAGGGCAAAAGCGATATCGGTGGCTGTGGGAATTGCCCAGCCACGCAGGCTCTCAGCGTCCTGTCCCAGGTTCACCAGCGTATAGATCAGGGCGGGAACTGCAACCCCTCCCACGGCCGCGGCCACGGGAACCACGGCCTTGGACACCTTGCGAAGTTCGCCGGAGACGAACTCCCGCTTGAGTTCCAGGCCGGCCAGGAAGAAGAAGATGGCCAGGAGACCGTCGGAGGCCCACTGCCCCAAGGAGAGCCGGAGGTGCCAGGGTTCGTAACCGATTTTCAGGTCCCGCAGTGTGAAGTAGCCCTCGGCCGCCGGTGAGTTGGCCCAGAGGAGTGCGGCAGCAGTCGCCAACAAGAGGAGGGCGCCGCCGGCTGTTTCCAGTCTGAGGATCGCGGAGATCCGCAGGAATTCAGGGTAGCTTGAGCGGCTGAGGACCTTAGCGGCGAAAGCGGGACGGGAAGGGTGCTTGGCCATGAATGGCTCCTGGAATTAAGGGGTCGGCAAAATTATTGCCGACCAGACTTCCCGGCGCACCTTTACAGCCTACCCGAGCAGGCCCATAACCCCGATCACCGCGGTGACAGCTCCCAGCACCATCGAAATGCTGACCAGCACCACGTGGACGGTGAGGAACTTTGTGGCCTTGCCGGCGGCGTCCCGCGCCCGGGGGTCCTTCATCACTCGGCGCAGGAACTGCGGCCAGACCACGAGGGACCAGACGCCGGCGATGATCAGCAGGCAGCCCGCAAGCAGAGGGAGCTGCACGGCCTAGTGGCTTTCGAGCCAGGCCTGGGCCTGCTGGGACTGGATGTTCAGGGCCTTGGACACCATGGGCTCGGCCGCCTCGGCGATTTTGCCGCCCAGGAAGGGAACAGAGGACGTGACGTTGCCTTCGAGTTCAATGCGTGTGCTGCCGCCCTCTGCGACGAGCCGCTGGACCGCGGTCACATCAAGGGGGGCGCCGGCGATCTTCAGCGTGATGTTGCTCTGGCGGGAACCGTCAGCCGCTGGGGCCTCCCAGTTTTCCACCTGCGTCACTGTGAGCTTTTCGCCCACGAACTTGCGGGCGATCTCCGGCAGGCGGGTGGTGGGGAGGGTGCGGACCGAGGTGGTGCTGAATGCTCCGTCAACGTCTCCGGCCACTTCGAAAGACTCCAGGGTGCCGCCAACGAATTGGCTGGTGTGCCGCTGGAAGTCCTCGTTGATAAAAACAGCAGCGACGCTGCCGACGGCGTGCGGAAGGGTGGTGGTTGCACTCAGTGCCATGGGTCCTCCAGTGATGTGTAGGTCAGAACGCTTTTTGCTCCCCACATCCTACGGGGAGCCCTGCTGGTTGTTGGAACCGGCCCCCGCGTTGTCGGCGCCGGCGATCTTCTGCGCCGCGGTGGTGATGTTCCGTGCCATCGCCGGAAAAATGAGGCTGTGGAACGGCAGTACGGCCAGCCAGTAGAGCTTTCCGCTGAGGCCCTTGGGGAAGAAAATAGCCCGCTGCCGGTAGCGGCTGCCCGTCCCGTCAGGTTCCACGGACAGCTCAAGCCAGGCACGTCCGGGGGCGCGCATCTCTGCGCGGAGGCGTAACAGTTTTCCGCGCTCTATCCGTTCCACACGCCACCAGTCCACCACTTCGCCTGGGGCCAGGGTGCCAGGATGCCGGCGTCCCCGCAGCAGGCCCGCGCCGCCGGTGAGCTTGTCCAGCCAGCCCCGCACGCGCCAGGCCAGCGGCAGTGAATACCAGCCGTTCCGGCCGCCGATCCCTTCGATGATGGTCCACACGTGGGCAGCATCAACATCCCCGTGGAAAGTCCGCTCATCCATGTAGACGGTGTGGCCTGCCCAGTCCGGATCGCTGGGCAGCGGATCGGCGTCCGCCCCGGCATTTGACCACGTGGTTTCCACCTGGCCGTCACGCTCCTTGCCCAGGGCTAGGGCAACAGCCCGCCGGTACGGAGTCAGACCGCCGGCCGGCACGGGAATATGGGCGTCGATATCTTGCTCGCGGGACACGGCATCGTGCTGCAGCGACTCGACGAGCGGCAGCGACATGGACAGCGGGATCGGCGTGGTCAGCGCCACCCACACGCCGGCGAGCTTAGGGGCCGGAATGGGCAGCGCCAGGACCACCCGGTACGGCAGCCCGGCCTCGGCAGCGTATTCCTTCATCATGCCCGCGTAGCTCAGGACCTGCCGGCAGCCGATGTCGAAGGTGCGGTTGACCGGCCCGTCCATGGAGGCGGCGCCGACAAGGTAGTGCAGCACGTCCCGGACAGCGATCGCTTCGATCTTGTTGCGCACCCAGCTTGGGGCCGGCATCAGCGGAAGGGTCTCGGACAGGTGGCGGATCATTTCGAAGGACGCCGACCCGGAACCGATCACCACCCCGGCCTGGAATACCACCGCGTCCACCGCGCTGTCCAGGAACACCTTCCCTACGGCTTCCCGGGAGCGCATGTGGGTGGACAATTCGACGTTGGCCGGGTGCAGGCCGCCCAGGTAGACGATCCGGCCTACATCGGCTGCGGCAGCAGCTGTGGCGGCTGTTTCCGCCATGGCCTTTTCCTTGGATTCGAATCCGGCGCCGGCGGCCATGGAGTGAACGAGGTAGTACAGCACGTCGACGCCGGCCAGCGACTGGCGCAGGGAAGCGCCGTCGTCGAGACTGCCCTGGATCACCTCAACTTCGCCTAGCCACGGCACGCCAGCGATTTTGGCCGGTGTCCTGACCATGACCTTTACGGTGTGGCCGGCCTCCAGCAGCCGGGGGACCAGGCGACCGCCGATGTAGCCGGAGGCGCCGGTCACCAGGACGGTTTGCGCCGTCCCTGCGGCCGCGGTGGGGGGAATGTCGCTCGGACTCTTGCTATCGCTCACTGAAAGCTCCTCAGGCCAGGCGGGCGGATGCGTCCAACGGGCGCGCGTCCTCAGTAAGCTTAGCAACGGGGGTGCCTGGCGCGCCTCGGCGCAGGGGTAGGCTGGGATGACCCGGGATTCGAAGAGAATTTCGGGTTTTCGTGTTGCCTGCGATCCCTTGAACCCACAGGAGTTTCCGCCATGAGCCCCACTGGCCCGTCCCATCCTGGCCCGTCCCACGCCGGTCCATCGCTGGCCGGGCTGCGCCGTGTCCTGGCAGAAGACCAGACGTTCGCCAGGGTCCAGGCGGAGGCGGCCAGGGGCTTTGATGTCCGGGGCCAGGATTACCAGATCAGCGCGCCGGCCGGTCTCCGTGCCGTCCTGCTGGCGGAAATGGCAGATGGGCTGGCCGCCGGTGCCGACGAAGAAACTCCCGATGGCGGGCTCCCCCCGGTGGTGCTGGCAGTCACCGCGACAGGACGCGAGGCAGAGGACCTGACGGCGGCCCTGCGTGCCTACCTGCCGGCCGATTCAGTGGCCGAGTTCCCCAGTTGGGAAACCCTGCCGCACGAACGGCTCTCGCCCCGCTCGGACACGGTGGGCCGCCGGCTGTCCGTCCTGCGCCGCCTGGCTCACCCGGAAAGTTCGACGTCGGGTCCGTTGCGGGTGGTGGTGGCGCCGGTCCGCGCAGTGGTCCAGCCGATCGTCGCCGGACTGGGTGAGCTGGTTCCGGTCACGCTGAAGGTGGGACAGGACAGGCCGTTCTCCGACGTGGTGCGGAGCCTCGCCGACGCGGCCTACGCACGCGTGGACATGGTCACCCATCGTGGCGAGTTTGCCGTCCGCGGCGGTATCATCGACGTTTTCCCACCCACCGAGGACCATCCCATCCGGGTGGAGTTCTTCGGTGACGAGGTGGACCAGATGCGCTGGTTCGCGGTGGCCGACCAGCGCTCGCTGTCGGCGCCCGGCGTGCATCACCCCGCCGAACTCCATGCCCCGCCCTGCCGCGAAATCCTGATTACGCCGTCAGTGATGTCCCGTGCAGCCACCCTGAAGGCGCAGCTTCCCGCGGCCGCGGACATGCTCGAGAAGATCGCCGGCGGCATCGCCGTGGAAGGTATGGAATCCTTGGCCCCGGTGCTGGTGGATGCCATGGTCCCGTTCGTGAAGCAGCTGCCCGCCGGGTCCATCTCAGTGATCATAGAACCGGAAAAGGTGCGCCGGCGCGCACATGATCTTGCGGCCACCAACGAGGAGTTCCTGGAAGCTGCCTGGTCCACGGCATCCGATGGCGGCAAGGCTCCACTGGACCTCAGCTCGCAGGCGTCGGAAGCCTTGCACTCCGCCAGCTTCCGTTCCCTGGCCGAAACCCGGAGCTCCTCGCTGGAGCACGAGGTCTCGTGGTGGTCCATCACGTCCCTGGCCACTGACGAGGAGCTGGTGCCGGAGATCGACGTCCTCAACCTCCGCGCCCGGGAACCGCGCGGGTACCAGGGTGATGTGGCCGAGATGATGGACTTCATCGGCTCCCACGTCCGGGACCAGTGGCGGATCGTGGTGGCCACTGAGGGGCCCGGCCCTGCGCAGCGCCTGGCGGAACTGTTCCACGATGCCGATATCCCCTGTGCCCGCGTGGACACCCTTGCGAAGGAACCGCAGGCGGGCATCATCGAGGTGACCACTGCCGCCGTCGGACGCGGTTTTGTCCTGGACAGTCTCAAACTGGGGTTGCTCACCGAAGCGGACCTGCTGGGACGGACATCCGCGGGCTCCACCAAGGACATGCGGCGCATGCCGTCCAAGCGACGGAACGCCGTGGACCCGCTGCAGTTGGTCAACGGCGATTCCGTGGTGCACGAACAGCACGGCATTGGGCGTTTTGTGGAGCTGATCCAGCGCAAGGTGGCAGGCGGCGGAGACGGTGTCCGTGAATACCTGGTCCTGGAATACGCACCCTCCAAGCGCGGCGCCCCGGGGGACCGGCTGTTTGTGCCCACCGACCAGCTGGACCAGGTAACCCGGTATGTCGGCGGAGACACGCCTGTCCTCAGCAAGATGGGCGGCTCCGATTGGGCGAGCACCAAGTCCAAAGCACGCAAGGCCGTCAAAGAGATCGCCGGCGAACTCATCCGGCTGTACTCCGCCCGGATGGCCTCAAAGGGACATGCCTTCGGGCCGGACACCCCGTGGCAGCGTGAGCTTGAGGAGGCCTTCCCATATGTGGAGACGCCGGACCAGCTGACCACCATCAACGAGGTCAAAGCGGACATGGAACGGGAGATCCCCATGGACCGCCTGGTGTCCGGCGACGTGGGCTACGGCAAGACCGAGATCGCGGTCCGGGCGGCGTTCAAGGCGGTCCAGGACGGGAAGCAGGTGGCGGTCCTGGTGCCCACCACCCTGTTGGCCCAGCAGCACTACGAAACGTTCACCGAACGCTTCTCCGGCTTCCCCCTGCGGGTCAAGGCTCTGTCGCGGTTCCAGGGGACCACGGAAACCAAAGAGACCGTGGAGGGTGTCAAGAGCGGCTCCGTCGACGTCGTTATCGGCACGCACCGGCTGCTGTCCAAGGACTTCGCCTTCAAGGACCTTGGCCTGGTGATCGTGGACGAGGAACAGCGCTTCGGCGTGGAGCACAAGGAAGCGCTGAAGAAGATGCGCACCAACGTGGACGTGCTGGCCATGAGCGCCACCCCGATTCCGCGGACACTGGAGATGTCCCTGACGGGCATCCGCGAAACCTCCACGCTGGCCACGCCGCCGGAGGAACGCCACCCCGTGCTGACCTACGTGGGCCCGTACACGGACAAGCAGTCCTCGGCAGCGATCCGGCGTGAGCTGATGCGCGAAGGCCAGGTGTTTTTTGTCCACAACCGGGTGTCCACCATCGAACGGACGGCCGCGAAGATCCGTGAACTGGTTCCGGAAGCGCGCGTGGAGGTGGCGCACGGGCAGATGTCCGAGAGCCGGCTGGAGCAGATCATTGTGGATTTCTGGGAAAAGCGCTTCGACGTCCTGGTGTGCACCACCATCATCGAAACCGGCCTGGACATCTCCAACGCAAACACCCTGATCGTGGACGGGGCCGACAAATACGGCCTCTCCCAGCTGCACCAGCTCCGCGGCCGGGTGGGGCGCGGCCGTGAACGCGCCTATGCCTATTTCCTGTACCCGTCCGAGAAGCCCCTGGGCGAGGTGGCCCTGGAACGGCTCAAAGCCGTCGCCACCCACAATGAGCTCGGCGCCGGCATGCAGCTGGCCATGAAGGACCTCGAAATCCGCGGCGCCGGCAACCTGCTGGGCGGCGAGCAGTCCGGCCACATCCAGGGCGTGGGCTTCGACCTCTACATCCGCCTGGTGGGTGAGGCGGTGGCCGATTTCCGCGGCGACGCCGAGGAAAAGGCCGCCGAAATGAAGATCGAGCTGCCGGTCAACGCGCACCTCCCGCACGATTATGTGCCGGGGGAGCGGCTCCGCCTGGAGGCCTACCGCAAGCTGGCATCTGCCTTGACGTACGAGGCCATCGAGGAAGTGCTGGCCGAGCTTGTGGACCGCTACGGCGAGCCGCCGCTGCCGGTCCAGAACCTCATTGCCGTGGCCCGCTTCCGGGTGGGTGCCCGAGAAGCCGGCCTGTCCGACGTCGCACTTCAGGGCAACTTCATCAAGTTCTCGCCGGCGCAGCTGCCGGAGTCGAAACTGATGCGGCTGACCCGGATGTACCCGGGTTCCCAGTCCAAGCCTGCCCTGGACGCGGTGCTGATTCCGAAGCCCAAGACCGCGAGGATCGGCGGCCGGGACCTGCAGGACGCCGAAATCCTCGAATGGGCCAACGGGGTCATCCGCAACATCTTCTCCGACGCGCCACTCGCCGCTCCGGCAGTAAGCGGTTAGGGCTTGATGGGAGGACACCACGCCGCGTCGGGGGCCGCGGCGTGGGTGGCTATTGCCTCAACCGGACCGTACACGCTGGGCTGGTATCCGCTGGACGCCACAGGAATCATCATCGGCGGAATGGCGACGGCGGGGACGGCGCTCGTGTGCGACTGGGACCACCGGCACAGCACCGTGGCAAACTCTTTGCCGCCGCTTTCCAACCTGATTGCGGTGGGTATTGAGAACGCCAGCGGCGGGCACCGGCAAGGAACCCACTCGGTGCTCGGGGCTGCGTGCTTTGTGCTGCTGGCCATGATGGCCGGCCAGTTCCAGCTGCAGACAGCGTGGGGCCTGCTGTCCGTGGGTGCCGGCCTGCTGTGCATGTTCATGATCAACATTGCGGCCAAGGCGCTGAAGCTGTTTCCCAAGTCCGGATTTATCAGCAACTGGATCTTTGCCCTGGCCATGGCCGGGCTGGTGACCTGGTTCGCGCCGGAGCAGTGGACGTGGCTGCCCGTATCGATGCTGACCGGGGTAGTGGTCCACATCGTGGGGGACATGATCACCACCGGGGGCGTGCCCCTGCTCTGGCCGATCGTCATCAAGCCACCGAAGTTTCTCCGGAAACTGCCGGTGCTCAATGACGTCTGGAAAGCCAACGGCGCCTTTTCCCTGCCGTTGCTGGGCCGCGCCGGTTCCAAGCGCGAGTGGCTGGTCCTGATCCCGGTGAGCGCCTACGCGATGGTGGGCATGTTCATGGCGGCGTGGTCGTTGGCCAAAGCCCATTTCCCGGCCGCCATGGCACTCGGTAAGACCGTGGTCAGCCGGCTGCTGGGCGCGGACTGACACGGGATTGACGCGGGCTGTAGGTGAACGGCCAGTCTTTAGCGTTCATGACTCAAAAAGCTGCGGCCCCGGAATATCCGGGGCCGCAGACCTTTAAGTTGCAGAGGGTTCTTACTTGCCGCCGGCTGAATCGGAGCGACCGGTGATGGTCTGCGGGATCCAGAACGCCAGGAAAAACAGGCCCAGGCAGACGGCCATCGGCCACGGGTTGCCGAGCGTGAGGAAGGACAGGGAGTAGATGGAGCCCAGGAACAGCGCCATCATGGATACAAACAGAAGGATGCTGCCCACGAGGCTGTTCTCGTTCTGGGGGGTTTGTACCGTGGCGTTGCCGGACTCGGTGGTCTTGCTGGACATTTGTTCCTCCTAGGCCCCGCGGGGCTCAAACTGTGGCGGCTCCGGGCCGGCGTCAGTAGCTGGCTGAACCCTGTTCACCCTTGACGATGGCAATGCCGGAGCTGGCACCAATACGTGTTGCACCTGCAGCAATCATAGCCTGCGCGTCGGCGAGGGAACGTACGCCGCCGGACGCCTTGACGCCGAGATCGGGGCCTACAGTGCGGCGCATCAGTGCGATGTCCTCGGCCGTGGCACCCCCGCCATTGAACCCCGTGGACGTCTTGACGAAGTCCGCCCCCGCTTCAACGGACGCAAGGCAGGCAAGGACCTTCTGGTCATCGCTGAGCAACGCGGTTTCGATGATGACCTTCAGGATGGCTCCGCCCGCGTGGACCGCGTCCGCGACGGCGGAGATATCGTCCACCAGCGCACCCTTGTCACCGGCGCGGGCGGCCGCGATGTTGATGACCATATCGATTTCGTCCGCGCCGTCCAGCACCGCGCCCCGGGCTTCAAATGCCTTCACATCGCTGGGTGTGGCACCCAGGGGAAAGCCGATCACCGAGCACGTCAGTACCCCGGACCCCTTGAGCGCGGTCTTGACCGTCTTGACCCAGAGGGGATTCACGCAGACTGACTTGAAGTGGTACTCAGCGGCCTCGGCACACACATCGAGGATCTCCGCTTCGCTGGCCTCGGGCTTGAGCAGCGTGTGGTCGATGTAGGCAGCGATGTTGCCCGGTGCTGAGACCGTACCGGCTCCAGTCAGGTCGGTAGGAGTGGCTGCGTTGCTCATGATGGTCCTTTCCATGTGGCCTTGTGGGCCGCCGGAGCCACGCTGTGCGTGGCTGTTCAGGTGACCATCTTGTCACAGCGGGTGTCACGGCGGCGGACGTTTAGGCGGCCGCAGGCACGTGCCCGGCCACACCCGTGGCCGGGGCGTCCGCCGCTGATGTAGCGGTCATCAGCTGCGCAGCGCAGGCGCCGGCGGCAGAGGCCGCCGCGACCAGCAGTCCCAGCCGCACGCCGTCGAACGCGGCGGCGTCGCCGATAGCCCAGACACCGGCGACCGATGTCCGGTAGTCCTTGCTGATGGCGATTCCGCCGTTGGGGGCGGTAGCGAGTCCGGCGCTGGCGGCGAGTCCATCGCGGGAGACCCGCTCTTCGGCCAGGACAACCAGGTCGCCGTTCATGCTGCTGCCGTCGTCGAAGACAACCCCGGAGGCGGTCAGGCCTGAGCCGGCGATGGAGTGCACCACGGCGGCCGGCCGGACCGTTGTGCGGATAGGCCGGACGCCGCGGGCCCGCAGCACTGCTTCGGCCTGGCCCGCAGCCGCACCGGTTCCCACGAGGATTCCCAGTGGCCGCCGGCCCAGTTCCCGCGTCACTTCCTTCACGGCGTCGCCGATCCGGGCTGCGTCGTCGATCGTGGAGTAGCTCAGGCAGCGGCCGGCGCCCGCTACCGGGGACGCGACGGGCGCTGATCCGGTGGCGATGACCAGCTCGTCGTAGCTCAGTTCCATGCCATCGGCGGTGGTAACGGAACGGTTCTCCGCGTCGATGAAGCTGGCCGGCTGGCCGAAGCGGACTGATACCTGTGGCAGCTCTGCCAGTTCCAGGAGTTCGGCGGGAGCGTCGTCCCGGTTGCTGAGGACGGTGACCGTGCCGCGGAAGCGTGCACCGTCCAGCTGGCGGACCAGCGCCTGTGCGGCGGGCCCTGCTCCGGCAATGACAATGCGAGGAGCCGGGGAAACTGAGGTGGACGGTGCCGGAGCGGACATGTGCTGGCCCTTTCGCTGGCGGCCGCAGGAGCGGCCGGGACTTCGTGATGAATCCCAGCGTAGGCTGCCCGTTTTTCCACCGTGTTTCCATATCGTCGCTGCCATTTACCGCCCGGTAACAATAGGAGAGGGCGGGAGGCGCTAGACCCGGATCCGGTAACCCCGCTTGACCACCGTCTCCACCAGGCGGCCGTCCGGCAGCGATGACCGCAGGCGGCTGACCGTCATGTCCAGTGCATGGACCGAGCCCTTCAGCTCCAGCAGTTCCGACAGCGATTCCCGGGAAAGTACAGCCCCACCGGCCCCCAGGAGGGCACGCAGCAGCAGCAGCGGCGCAGGCGCCAGCTCAACCTGCACTCCGTCGACCCGCAGGCTGCGCCCGCGCAGCTCAAGGTTGCCGGACGCGGTGTCCAGCCTGCGCACATGGTTCAGGGCGAGGTGCTCACACACCAGCCGGATGAGGGCGCCCATCCGGAACCGCTCCGGAATGAGCGGCGAGATGCCGGCATCGATCAGGGGCTGGGCGGTGACCGGCCCCACCACTGCCGTCGTGACGTTTGTTTTCAGGCTTTCGATGAGCTGCTTGTAGACGCCCATCTCGTGGGCGGTACTCCATACGGCATCGACGGCGGGTGCGCTCGTGAAGGTGAGCACGTCCAGGTTGCCGCTGCACACAGCCTCGATGAGGCGCGGAAGCCGGTCTTCGCCGTCGGGCTTCACCCAGCGGTACGGGGTGACCGTCAGGACCGTGGCCCCGGACATACGCAGGCGTTCCAGCTGCCGGACGTCCGTGTAGCCGTGCAGCTGCACGGCCACGGTCTTGCCGCGCACGCCTTCGGCAAGCAACATGTCCACCAGTGTTGCGGTGGTTTCGTCGCTGCTGATTCCTACGTCGGCGAGTCCGGCCGCGCGGACGGCGCCGCGGGCTTTGGGGCCGCGGACGAACATCCGGCATCCGGCGAGGGTTTCCAGCAGCTGCTCACCGATCCCAAAGGAGTCGGCGGCTTCGCACCAGCGGCGCATGCCGTACGCCGTGGTGGCGATGCACAGGTCCGGGCGTGCGGCGATGATCGCCTTGGTGTCCTCGATGAGGCGGACGTCCTCCTGCACCGGGGCGATCTTGAGGGCCGGGGCATGCAGCACTTCCGCGCCGCGGCGTTCCAGGGCCTCAATGAGGTCCCGGGAGCGCCGGTGCGAGGTGACTCCGATGCGGAAGCCCTCCAGCGGGGAGTCCGCGGCCTCCGGCCCGGATGTCTCTGCAAGCTGGGCGGGTTCAGCTGGTGCCAGTGCGTTCATGGGGGTCAATCCTTTCATGAACCGAGCAGCGAGGCCGCCAGGCGATCGAGGTCGGCGGCGGCCTCAGCATGCCCGCGGTTGGCTTCCGCCACGCGAACCACCTCGCCAATGACGAGCACCGCGGGATTGCTGCACCCGGCAGCGGCGGAGGTGATGGTGCCCAGGTCCGCGATGGTGGTGCGCTGGCCGGGGCGGTAACCGCGTTCGACGACGGCCATGGGCATGTCGGGCCGCATGCCGGCTTTACGGAGTCCGGCCGCGAGCTGGTGGAGGGTGCCAATGCCCATCAGGACCACAATGGTGCCGCCCAGCCCGGCCAGGTGGGTGTGTTCCTTTTCCGTCAGGGGCGCGTGGCCGGAGACCACAGTGAACATGTGGCTGACCTCGCGGTGCGTGACAGGGATGCCGGCGGCCGCCGGCACGGAGATCGCGCTGGTGACGCCGGAGATGACACGGACAGGCACGCCCGCTGCCACGCAGGAGGCCACTTCTTCGCCGCCGCGGCCAAAGACGTAGGGATCGCCACCTTTGAGGCGGACCACGTTGTTGCCGGCGAGGGCGCTTTCGACCATGAGCTTCTCGATGTCGGCCTGGCTCACTTTGTGGTGGCCGGGCTTCTTGCCCACATCCACCAGTTCGGCGGAGGTCAGGTCCGGCAGGTCCTGGCAGGGAGCCAGCCGGTCGAAGAACACCACGTCCGCATCGCGGAGAGCCTTCACGGCTGCGACGGTCAGCAGCTCGGTGGTGCCGGGTCCGCCACCCACCAGGGTGACGTGGCCGACGGGTCCGGCGGCAGGCTCGGCCGCCACCGGGATGCCGGTGGCGGCGCAGCGCTCGAGCAGGGGCTCCCAGCCGGGCTGGCCGTCGTCGACCGCTGCAACCAGGAACGGGCGCTCGGGAAGCGGGCCGTCATGCGCTGCACCCGCAGGGGTGCTGAGGCGGTAGACGACGGCGCCCGCCGCCGCGTAGCGGCGGACCGCCTGGCGGGCGGCGTGTTCGGAGCCGGTGACCAGGACTTCGCGGCCGGTGAGATCAATGCTGAGCTGCATGGCTATACCTCGTTCTCGGCGCGGGGCCGCATGGGGATGGAGGCGCCGATCAGGACTGGCTGTTGGCTGGCGCGCGTCTTTTCCTCCGCAGTGGCAGGGCGCATCTGGCCACGCTCGTCGGAGACGAAGGTGATGGAGTCGTCCTTCTGGTCGGGTGCGTTGACGAAGGAACGGAACCGGCGCAGGCGCTCGGGGTCCTTGAGGGTGTCTGCCCACTCGTCCACGTAGGTGTCAACGTGCTTGGCCATGGCGGCTTCAAGTTCCTCGGCGATGCCCAGGGTGTCCTTGACCACCACGTCCTCGACGTGCTTGATGCCGCCGTCGAGCTCTTCCTGCCAGCGCGCGGTGCGCTGCAGGCGGTCCGCGGTGCGGATGTAGTACATGAAGTAGCGGTCGATGTACTTGAGCAGGGTTTCGTCGTCGAGGTCCTTGGCCAGCAGTTGGGCGTGGGCCGGGGTGGCACCGCCGTTGCCGCCGACGTACAGGTTCCAGCCGTCGGCGGTGGCGATCACGCCGACGTCCTTGCCGCGGGCCTCGGCGCATTCGCGGGCACAGCCGGAGACGCCCATCTTGAGCTTGTGCGGGCTGCGGAGGCCTCGGTACCGGAGTTCGAGCTGGATGGCCATGGCCACCGAGTCCTGGACACCGAAACGGCACCAGGTGGAACCGACACAGGACTTCACGGTGCGCAGGCTCTTGCCGTACGCCTGGCCGGATTCGAAGCCGGCGTCCACCAATTCCTTCCAGATTTCCGGCAGCTCTTCCAGCCGGGCACCGAACATGTCGATCCGCTGGCCGCCGGTGATCTTGGTGTACAGGTTGTACTTCTCGGCCACGGCGGCGATAACGCCGAGCTTCTTCGGGGTGATCTCGCCGCCGGCGATGCGGGGGACCACCGAGTAGGTGCCGTCCTTCTGCATGTTCGCGAGGGCGCGGTCGTTGGTGTCCTGCAGGGTGCCGCGGCCGGCATCCAGGACGTAGGCGCTGTTCTGGCTGGCCAGGATGTTGGCGATGGTGGGCTTGCAGATATCGCAGCCGGCACCCGTGCCGTACTTGGCCATGATCTCCTCGAAGGAGGTCAGTTCCAGGACGCGGATGGCGTCGAAGAGTTCCTGACGGGACAGCTCGATGTGCTCGCAGAGTGCCTTGGAGACCTCGACGCCGGACTTGGTGAGTTCGGTTTCCAGCAGCTTCTTGAGCATCGGCACGCAGGATCCGCAGCTGGTGCCGGCGCGGGTGCAGCCCTTGAGCTCGCCAAGCTCCTGGACGGGGGCGTTGCCGTCGCAGGCGCCGCAGCCGTTGATGGCGTCGCGGATGGTGCCGGCGGCCACGTTGTTGCAGGAACAAAGGATGGCGTCGTCCGGGAGTTCGGTGTCCGGGGCGTCGCCGCCGCCGGCCGCCGTGAGGTAAGCGCCCGGTTCGGCGCTGAGTTCGCGGCCGAGCAGCGGGCGCAGGCTCATGTAAGGGGATGCGTCGCCCACGAAGATGCCGCCGAGCAGGGTTTTGGCATCGTCGGTGGTGACGATCTTCTGGTAGACGCCGCGGGCGGGGTCTGCATAGACGATCTCGAGGGAGTGCTCGGTCCGGGCGAACGCGTCACCGAAGCTGGCAACGTCCACGCCGGAGAGCTTGAGCTTCGTGGCGGTGTCAAAGCCCGGGAAGGTGGCTGCGCCGCCGTGGAGGCGGTCCGCGACGATCTCGGCCATGGTGTTGGCGGGGGCAACCAGGCCCAGGCACATGCCCTCAAAGTTGGCCACTTCACCGATTGCCCAGATACCGGGGACTTCTGTGGCGCAGAAGTCGTTGATGACCACGCCGCCGCGCGGGCCCAGGCTGAACTGCGGCTCCTCGCCTTCGGCTGCGCGGAAGAGTTCGTCACGGGGCTTGACGCCGATGGCCACGATGACGAGATCGGCGGGGATGATCCGTTCGTCCGCCATGAGGACGCCGGTGACTTGTCCGTCGTCGTCGGAAAGGACCTGCGAGGGGAACACGCCGCCGTGGACCGTAAAGCCCTTGGCTTCGATGAGGCGGCCCAGCGACTGGCCCGCGCCTTCGTCCAGCTGGGTGTTCATCAGCCACGGTGCGCCGTTAATAACCACGGGAGTCGCGCCGAGCTGTTCAGTGCCTGCAGCTGACTCGAGTCCCAGGAGCCCGCCGCCGATGGTCACGGCATTGATCTTGCGGCCCAGCTTTTCCGTGAGCTCCGCGATGGCCTTGTTGATGGCCCAGACGTCCTCGAGCGTGCGGTAAACATGCACGTGCTCGGCGCCGGGGATGGGCAGGCGCATGGCGTCGGAGCCGGTGGCAACCACCAGGTCGTCGTATTCAAAGATGCTGCCGGCTGCGGTCTCAACCGTCTTCGCTCCGGCATTGATCTTGACCACGCGTTCGCCGGTCTTCAATGACAGGGAAGCGTGGTCCCACATGGAGGCAGAGCCCAGGGTGAGGTCCACGCTGCTGTCCGTCAGTGCCTTGGACAGAGCCACGCGGTCATAGGGGAGGTGGGCTTCTTCCGTGAGGACCGTGACGTCCCAGCCCTCAAGGCCCCGGGTGTGCATGGCATCGGCGAAGCGGTGGGCAGCAGGGCCGCCACCGGCGACGACGATCCGGCGCGGTGCCGTCTGGGGTGAAGTCTGTTCGGTCACTGTGGGCCTTTCGCATGTGCCGCAGACGATGTTCTGCGACTTTCTCTGACGAGGTGTCCATCCAGACTAGGTAGCCGCAGTTTCGCTTCAGTTTCCCTTATGTTTCGTAGGCTTAACTTCTGCATCACGAACGCGTTTCCGAGCGGGTGAGGTCTCTTTTACGCGCCGGACACATTCACTGCACGCCTCTGAAACACCCGTTGCCTAAGTTGTTTGGTACGGCCATAGAGGTGGCCAATAAAGCACGGGGAGAGGAGCCGGACATGACGGCAACACTGGAACTTGGGGCGCTCGCCGCCGACACCGCTACCTGGCACCGGGTCTGCGCCGTGGACGAGCTGGAGCTCGCCTGGGGCGAAGCAGCACTCATTGCGGGCCGCCAGGTGGCACTCTTCCGGACGGGCCCCAGTGAAGTTTTTGCCGTGGCCCACGAAGATCCCGCCACCGGCGCCCACGTGATGGCACGGGGCATCCTGGGTTCACGCGGCACACGACCCACCATCGCTTCGCCGCTGCACAAAGAGGTCTACGATCTGGAAACCGGTGAATGCTTCGGAACCGCCGCGGTGCGCCTGGAAACGTTCAGCACCCGCATTTCAGACGGTTTCATCGAAGTTGAGGTTTAGCGTCCCGCTAGAGCCCGAGCGCCTCGCGGACATCACCGAGCACATGGTCCAGGGCGGAACGGGCTGCCTGCCGGGCTTCGGGCAGTTCGGCAGCTGACTCAACCGGGAGGATGACCTCCAGGTAGCACTTGAGCTTTGGCTCGGTGCCGCTGGGCCGGATGATGACCCGGGTGTTGTCCCGGGTCAGATACAGCAGGCCATCGGTGGGCGGCAGCTGCCCGCTCCCTTCGGCCAGGTCCACAAAAGTTTCAACAGCGGACGAACCGAACGAACCGGGCGGGCTCACCCGGAGCCGGTTCATCATGGCGTCCAGCAGGCCCAGATCCGCCACCCGGATGCTCAGTTGGTCGCCGGCGTGCAGACCGTGCTGAAGGTAGAGCTCATCCAGGGTGTCGAAGATGGTTTTTCCGTCCGCCTTGGCGGTGGCAGCCATTTCCGCGATGAGGACAGCGGCAGAGATCCCGTCCTTGTCCCGGACCAGGTCCGGTGCAACGCAATAGCCCAGGGCTTCCTCGTAGCCGTAAACCAGCCCGGGCACCCGGGAAATCCATTTGAACCCGGTCAGTGTTTCCTCATGCTCGTATCCTGCCGCGGCGGCGATACGGGAGAGCAGGCGCGAGGACACAATCGAGTTGGCGAAGACGCCGGCCCCTTCACCAGTGCCAAGTCCGTCCGCACTGCCTGACGCTTGGTGTGGCCCGGCCGCCAGCCGGGCCACAATGTGTGCTCCCAGCAGCGCGCCAACCTCGTCGCCGCGGAGCATACGCCAAGCGCCGGTGTCCGGATCTTTGGCCGCCACTGCAGCGCGGTCCGCATCCGGATCGTTGGCCAGGACAATATCGGCGTCGACGCGGACGGCAGTTTCCAGGGCCAGGTCCAGCGCGCCGGGTTCTTCCGGATTGGGAAAGCTCACCGTGGGAAAGTCGGGATCCGGCTCAGCCTGTTCAGCCACCAAGGTGACATCGGCAAAGCCGGCAGAATTAAGCACCGCCACGGCAGTTTCGCCGCCCACACCGTGCATGGGGGTCAGGACAATCCGCAGGTCACGGGACGGGAAGCGGCCCGCATCGGCGAGTGCCGCCGTCGCGCGTTCATAATCCGCCGCAACCGACGGGTCCAGGACCGCCCAGCCGTCGGCCGCCAGGGTGATGGATTCCAGGGCGCCCACGGCATCGATCCGCGCCGCGATCCTGGCGTCGTAGGGGGCCACGATCTGCGCTCCGCGGCTGCTGCGCTCCACGGCATGACGGCCCAGATACACCTTGTAGCCGTTGTCCTGCGGGGGATTGTGGCTGGCGGTCACCATCACACCGCCGTCGCAATTGAGGGCCCGCACAGCGAATGCGAGCAGCGGGGTGGGCAGTGCGGACGGCATCAGGAACGTTTCGATCCCGGCGGCCGTAAAGATGGCCGCCGTTTCCTCGGCGAAGATGTCGGAGTTGTAGCGGGCGTCATAGCCGACGACGGCGCGTGGCCGGGTCCCGGGGGCGGCCTCACCCACCGCATCAACCAGGAAGTCGGCGAGGCCGGCGGCGGCGCGGCGCACCACCACGCGGTTCATGCGGTTCGGCCCTGCGCCCAGGGCGGCGCGGAGGCCTGCGGTGCCGAACTGAAGGGTGCCGTTGAAGCTGTCGGCCAGCTCCTGTGATGCTGCGGGGGAGCCCTCCTCCGCGAGTTGCAGCAGCTCGGTGAGCTCTGCGGCTGTGGCGGGATCCGGATCTTTGGCCGCCCATTCGCGGGCTTGGCTGAACAAGGAAGCGGCATCGGAGGACGTCATGCGGTCAACGCTATCGTCATTGCTTCAGGAACTGTGCCTGAACACCCACCTGTGACAGCGGAAACCAGCGGAATCCTTGCCGTAGATTTTCTGGACAAGTAATGTCGCGGATATGAAACTGGGCCAGGGTGTTGAGTGGGGGCTGCATAGCTGCGTCAACATGTCCTGGACCGTGCCGGGGGAGGCTGTCAGCAGTGCACGCCTGGCCGAATTTTACAAGCTTTCCGCCGCGTACCTGAACAAACAGCTCCAGGCCCTGGTGCGGGCCGGGATCCTTACCTCGGTGTCCGGGCCGCGGGGCGGCTTCTCGCTGGCCAGGCGTCCGGACCGGATTTCCGTCCTTGACGTGGTCCTCGCCATCGAAGGAAGTGACCATGCCTTCCGGTGCGAAGGCATCGCCAAGGACGCCCCGGGCGGGGGCATGGACGCCGACTACGCCCGCACGTGCCTCATCTCCCAGACCATGCGCCACGCCGAAGTCACCTGGCGGACTGAGCTGTCCCGGCAGAGCATTGCCGGGATCGCCCAGTCCATCGAGCGCCGGTTTCCCGAAGCCCGGGAGGCCACGGTCAGTCAACTTATGGGCACCAGATCGTGACCAGCCCAGAGGCAACGCGGGGTCACTTAGCGCCCGTTACAAGGCCTCGGATGGGCGATAAGTGACCCCGCGTTGCGCTAAAGCTTGGCGATGATGCCCGCCAGCAATTTGGAGATGCGCGGTCCGGCGGCCTGGCCGGACTCGATGACTTCCTGGTGGCTCAGCGGCATGGCGCTGATCCCGGCCGCAAGGTTGGTGACCAGCGAAATTCCGAATACTTCCATGCCTGCGTGGCGGCCGGCGATCGCTTCCAAAGCAGTGGACATGCCCACCAGGTCCGCGCCGATCCGCTTGGCGTACTGGACCTCGGCCGGCGTTTCGTAGTGCGGCCCGCTGAACTGGGCATAGACGCCCTCGTCCAGCGAGGCGTCCACTTCGCGGGCGAGGGCGCGGATGCGTGAGCTGTAAAGATCTGTCAGGTCAACAAACGTTGCGCCTTCCAGCGGGGACGTGGCGGTGAGGTTGATGTGATCTTTGATGAGTACCGGGGTGCCCGGCGTCCAGCTTTCGTTCAGTCCGCCGCAGCCGTTGGTGAGGACCAGGGTTTTGCAGCCGGCGGCCGCGGCGGTGCGGATGCCGTGGACCACGGCGCGGACGCCTTTGCCTTCGTAGTAGTGCGTCCGTGCACCCAGGACCAGCGCGCGTTTGCCTTCTTTGGTCAGGACCGAGCGGATGGTGCCCACATGGCCCTCCACCGCCGGGGCATGGAAGCCCGGGACGGTGTCAGCGGTCAGGGTGGCGGTGGTCTCGCCGATGAGGTCGGCGGCTTCGGCCCAGCCTGACCCCAGGACGAGGGCGATGTCGTGGCTGTCAACCCCCGTCTCCCGGGCGATGTAGTCAGCAGCGGAGCGCGCGGCGGCGAAAGGGTCCGTGTTCTGGAAGTCTGTATTACTCACTGGTACAAGTTATCGTGCTGCTGCCGCTGTGCACAGTGGCAACAGCGGTGCTCTAGGCCGCGGCCGGCACCGTGACGGGCCACTCTTTTATTGGTGGTCCCTGCGCTGATGCGGGACAATGGTTGATTGTGACTACGCACCCTGATTTCAGCTCCCCCCGGATCGCAATCCTCGGAGGTGGCCCCGGCGGATACGAAGCCGCTATGGTCGCTGCCTCGCTGGGAGCGCAGGTCACCATCATTGAACGCGCGGGCATGGGCGGCTCGGCTGTGCTGACCGACGTCGTGCCTTCCAAGACCCTGATCGCGACGGCGGACCTGATGACCCGCGTCGGTGAGGCCGGGGAGCTGGGAGTGAAGTTCGACGTCGACGGCGGCGACTTTGTGCCGGCGATGCGCGCCGACCTCAAACACATCAACGACCGCCTGCTGGGCCTTGCCCGCCAACAGTCCACCGACATCTCCAGTGGGCTGGAGCACCAGAACGTCCGCATCCTGCTTGGTTCGGGCAAACTCCTGGACAACCACACCATTGAAGTCCTGACAGCTGGCGGCACCGAAATCGTGGAAGCTGACACCATTCTGCTGGCCGTCGGCGCGCACCCCCGCGAGCTGCCCACCGCGCGGCCGGACGGGGAACGCATCCTGAACTGGGCGCAGATCTACAACCTTGATGAGCTTCCCGAGGATCTGATTGTGGTGGGCTCCGGTGTGACCGGTGCCGAGTTTGCCTCCGCCTACAACGGCCTGGGCTCCAAGGTCACCCTGATCTCCAGCCGCGACCGGGTGCTGCCCGGCTCTGACACCGACGCCGCGGAGGTGCTGGAGGAAGTCTTCGAGCGCCGCGGTGTGCGCGTGCTGTCCCGCGCCCGTGCCGAAACCGTCGAACGGACCGACGACGGCGTGGTGGTCACCCTCGGTGACGGATCGAAAGTCACCGGCAGCCACTGCCTGGTATGCGTGGGTTCCATCCCGAATACCGCCGGCATCGGCCTTGAAGAGGCCGGCGTGGCCCTCACCGAGAGCGGCCATATAAAGGTCGACGGCGTCTCCCGCACCACCTCACCGAACATCTACGCCGCGGGCGACTGCACCGGCGTGCTGGCCTTGGCCTCGGTGGCCGCAATGCAGGGCCGGATCGCGATCGCACATTTCCTGGGCGACAGCGTGATGCCGCTCAAGCTTCACCAGGTGGCGTCCAACATCTTCACCTCACCCGAGATCGCGAATGTGGGGGTCTCCGAGGCCGAGATCCAGTCCGGCAAATACCAGGGCGACATCGTCAAACTCTCGCTCAAGAGCAATGCCCGCGCCAAAATGCGCAATCACAAGGACGGCTTCGTTAAGATCTTCGCCCGTAAGGGCTCCGGCACAGTGATTGGCGGCGTTGTGGTGGGGCCCAACGCTTCCGAGCTGATCTTCGCCATCTCCCTTGCGGTCACCCAGAAGCTCCACGTCGACGACGTAGCCAACACCTTCACGGTCTACCCATCGTTGAGCGGGTCCATCTCGGAAGCGGCGCGGCGCCTGCACGTCCACATGTAAATGAGTTGCGGTAGCGTGGGGGGCATGACTACAGCTCTGGAGCGGCCACGCCGTGGAAAAATCATCGGTGGCGTTTGTGCCGCCCTGTCAGCCCGGTTCGGGCTCCCGAAGTTCCTGGTCAGGCTCGGTTTTGTGATCTTTGGCCTGGTGGGAATCGGGGAGCTGGTTTACATCGCCCTGTGGATTATGATCCCCAAGGCCCCGGCCTGAAGACCGCCCGGATTCCCGGCCTCGACGCCTAAGCCAGGGCGTAGGGCGGTACAGTGCTCCCGGCTGCAAACGGGGTGAACCAGCCCTTGATACTGAGGTTTCCGGCGTCGATTTCCGGAAGGTCGGGGCAGTCCGAGTAGAGGGCTGGACTATCGGCTTCTTCCAACAGGACTTCCTCGACCTGCGCCCGCCAGTCTTCCGGGAGATCGAGTTCATAGATGTCCTCGGTGATTTCCGCCTGATCGAGCAGGCAGCGGACGGCGAGTTCGGCTGCGAGGCATCCGGGGGCTGTCCAGCCGCGGACCAGCGATGCCGTTACATCGGAAGCCACCACGATGAACCTTTGGGTGAACTTGGCGTCGTAGCTGGCGGCGAACCGAGGCGGCAGCGAGGACAGCACAGAGGTCCCGGCGACGTCAGACGGAGTAACCGCATCCAGGGCGGTCAGGGTCCCCAGATCGCGGAAGAGCTGGTCCACGAGAACGCCCGACGAGTTCCACAGGAGTCCTGCCAGCGCGAGTGTCTGGCTCACGGCTGTTTTCCGGTCTTCCGGCGAGACCGCGGCCATTTCGTCCAGGTCTTCGGGTTCGAACTGCAGCCGCTGCTCCGGCGTCATGTCATCCGGGTGCGGGTCAAGACCCAACAATTCCAGGCTCAGCCCCGTCAGTTTTCTGGCGTCGGCCAGCAGCTCTTCGGTGATGTCGTCTTCTTCGTCGGCATTCATGGCCACGATGTTACCTGCCGCCCGCGGTCGTCCCCGATTCGCGTTACGCGGACATGTCCGGGCTTCCCGGCTTCAGGACGACTCAGGCGGCGGGAGCCGCCTGGAAGTGTTTTTCGATGAGCCCCTTGATGTCCTCGTGGCAGCCGCCGCAGCCGGTGCCGGCGCGGGTCGCCTTGGACACCTCGGCAACGGTGGAGCAGCCATCCGCCACGGCACCCTGGATCTTGGTGCCGCTGACACCGGCGCAGCGGCATACGGTTTCTTCCGGGTCCGCGGGACCGGATGCGGCCAGCTGGTCCGGACCGTCCAGCCGCAGCAGCAGGGACCTGTCGGCCGGCAGTTCCGCGCCGCGCTCAAACAGTCCCACGAGCTCGGCGGCGGTCCGCGGCATGCCCACGGCCACCAGGCCTTCCAGCACTCCGCCGCGGGTGGTCATCTTGACGTAGCGGCCGTGTTCCGGATCTGCCCACTGGGCGATCTGCAGCCGCGGCCGGCCGTTCACGGCACCAGCGGTGAGGGCTTCTTCATCCCACGGCTCGGCACCGTTGTCCCCGGCCACCGCCATGTTCATGCCGCGGGCCTTGAGCACAATCACGCCGGCCTGTTCCTGGGGCAGCTCCTGCAGCGTGTCGGCCTGCTCCTGTGTGCCGGTGGCCAGCATGGTCAGGTATTCGGCCAGCCATTCGGCCTGCCGCCACCCGGGACCCACCAGGCCGGACGGGCCCTTCGCCGTGCGGCATTCACCGCAGGCTGGGTCCGGGCAACGGACTTCGGCGCAGTCGCCGATCGCGAAGATGTGCGGCTCGTGGTGGGCCCGCAGCCGGTGGTCCACCAGGATGCCGATGCCGGTGGACAGACCGCAGCCTTCGGCGAGCTCGGTCCTGGGACGGACGCCGCAGGAGAGGACCAGGAGGTCGCCGTCGATCGCCGAACCGTCATTGAGCAGCAGCGCCGAGAACCCGCCGTCGGGCGCGTTGTGCTCCACCCCGGTGGACCGGGCATTGCCGGCCATTCGGACGCCGCACCGGCGCAGGCTGGCCGCGAGGACCGCTCCGCCGCCGCGGTCGATGGTGCGGCCCAGGGGGTGCGGCCCGTTGTGTACTACCGTGACGGTGGCGCCTTCCTCGGCAGCGGCGAGGGCTGTTTCGAGGCCAAGGACGCCGCCGCCGAGCACCACAACGCGCTTGCCGCCGTCGACGGCCTGCTTGAGCACGGCAGCGTCCCGGAGGTCCCGGAGCGCGGTCACGCCGGCCGGAAGGACGGGGGAAGCGGGATCGGGGTTGATGCCGGTCAGGTTGGGGATAACGGGCCGGGAACCGGTGGCGAAGACCAGCCGCTCATAGTGGATGGAGGTGCCGTCGGTGAGAAGTACCTGCTGGCGGGCCCGGTCCACACGGCGGACGCGCACACCGAGCCGGACGTCCACGCCGTCGGCGGCCAGGGCTGCCGCGTCGGAGAGGGCCAGGGCGTCGGCGGTGGTGCGTCCGACGCCGAGGTCGGCCACCAGCACACGGTTGTACGCGGCCTCTGCCTCTTCGCCCACGACGGTCAGGCTGACGTGCCCGTCGCGGACCGCGGGCAGCAGTTCATCGATCAGGCGGGCAGCCACCGGGCCGAAACCAACAACGACAATCTGCTCACTCATGAGGCCTCCGATGTCTGAAGAACACTGTTCTGAAGTCCGGTTGCGACCGCCCGGACCCACACCTTGTTGAACTTGAATTCGGGCATCCCGGAAATGGGATCCGTTGCCGCCTCGGTGAGGCGGTTCGCGCTTTCCAGTTCCGGAAAATGGAACGGCAGGAAGACTGTCTCGGGACGGATCGCGGTGCTGAGTTCCGCCCGGCACACCACCTCGCCGCGTTCATTGGCCACCGAGACAAATGCACCCTCGGTGATGCCCATGGCGGCAGCGGCAGCGGGGTGGATCTGCATTTTCGCTTCAGGCTGGCTGGCCAGCAGCTCAGACACCCGCCGGGTCTGAGCTCCGGACTGGTAGTGCTCCAGGAGGCGGCCGGTGATCAGGGTCATGGTTTTCGCGGCCGGGTCCGGATTGGCGTCCGGCGTACGACGGCGGCGGGGCGTCACCGGGGTCATGGCCGCCATGCCGCCGGCGTGGGCGAACGTATCCAGGAAGAGCCGGGGCGTGCCGGTGCTCCCCGCAGGGTAGGGCCAGTAGGCGGCTTCGCCGCGGTCCAGCATGGCGTAGTCGATGCCGGAGTAGTCGGCGTGCCCGCCGGCGGAGGCCAGCCGCAGTTCCTCAAAGACCGTTTCCGGATCTTCGCTATACGTGGACGGGGCTTCGAGGGCTTCGGCGAGCCGGGCCATGATCCACAGTTCGCTGCGCGCCCCGGCGGGCGGCTGCAGGGCGCGGCGGCGGCGGAGCACGCGTCCCTCCAGGTTGGTGAGCGTGCCCTCCTCCTCGGCCCACTGCAGGACCGGGAGGATGAGGTCGGCTTCGGCGGCCGTCTCGGACATAAAGAAGTCGCAGACCACCAGGAAGTCCAGGCTGCGGAGCCCGGCAATGACGGCGTTCGCGTCGGGGGAGGCCACCGCGATGTTGGAGGCGTGCACAAAAAGGCACCGGACGCCGTCGGGCTGCCCCAGCGACTTCAGCAACTGGACGGCGGGCAGCCCGGGCCCGGGAATGGTTTCCTCCGGGACGCCCCAGACGCCGGCCATATGGGCGCGGGCCGCGGGATCGGTGATCTTGCGGTAGCCGGGGAGCTGGTCGGCCTTCTGGCCGTGCTCGCGGCCGCCCTGGCCGTTGCCCTGGCCGGTCAGGGTGCCGTAGCCGCTGCGGCGTGAACCGGGCAGTCCCAGCAGGAGGCTGAGGTTGATCGCGGCGGTGGCGGTGTCCGTGCCGTCCACGTGCTGTTCCACGCCGCGGCCGGTCAGGATGTAGCTCCCGCCCTTGCCCGCGCCGTCGGCAAGCCTGCGGGCGGTTTCCCGGATGAGCTCCGCCGGGACGCCGGTGAGGGACTGGACACGTTCGGGCCAGAACGAGTTGACGCTGCGGACCACGGCCTCATAGCCGGTGGTGCGTGCCGCGAGGAAGTCCTGGTCGGCCAGGCCTTCGTGGATGATCACGTGTGAGAGGCCCAGTAGGAGGGTGAGGTCGGTGCCCGGCAGGGGCTGGAGGTGGAGGCCGCCGCCGTCGGCCGTGAACTTCGCCGTGGCTGAACGGCGGGGATCCACCACGATCAGCCCGCCGGCGTCGCGGGCGCCCTGGAGGTGCTGCACAAACGGCGGCATGGTTTCGGCGACGTTGGAGCCGAGCATCATGATGGTGCTGGCGGAGTCCAGGTCTGCCAGCGGGAACGGGAGGCCGCGGTCCAGGCCGAAGGCGCGCATCCCGGCGGCCGCGGCGGAGGACATGCAGAAACGGCCGTTGTAGTCGATGCGCGAGGTGCCCAGGGCCAGGCGGGCGAACTTGCCCAGCATGTAGGCCTTCTCGTTGGTGAGGCCACCTCCGCCGAAAACCCCGACGGCGTCCTTGCCGTAGCGTGCCTGTGTGTCCTTCACGGCGGTGCTGACCAGCGCCAGCGCCTGGTCCCAGCCGATGGGGTGATGGACGCCGTCGGCGCCCTTGAGCAGCGGTTCGGTGACCCGTCCGGGGTGGTTCAGGAGCGTGGCGGAGGTCCAGCCTTTGCGGCAGAGGCCGCCGCGGTTGGTGGGGAAATCGCGTCCACTGACCTCGAGGAGGGGGGCCTTCAGGAGGGGTGCGTCTGCAGCGGCCAGCGCTGCGGATTCAGCCGGCACGGGGACTGACCCCGGCTCGGAAGCCGGGGTCAGTTCCGCTGGTGACGTGAGCGTCATGGCGCACTGCAGGGCGCAGTAAGGGCAGTGCGTGTCGGCGCTTTTGGTCATGTTAGACGTGTCCCATCGCGTTTCGGTTGGCGTTGCGGATGTAGAAGAACCAGCAGACCGCCAGCATCACTACGTAGGCTCCGACGAATCCGTAGAAGGCAGGGGTGTAGGAACCGCTGGCCGTGTTGGAGGCGTTCAGGACCTGCGGGATAACGAAGCCGCCATAAGCGCCGATGGCCGAGATGAGTCCGAGAGCAGACGACGCGAGCCGCTGGGTCTGCACGGTGCTGGCACCGGACATTGCTGCCCGGCTGGACGTGGCGAAGATGATGGGGATCATCCGGTAGGTTGCGCCGTTGCCGAAGCCGCTGGCGGTGAAGAGCATCAGGAACAGGACCAGGAAGAGCCAGAAGTTCTTCAGCGGCAGGGTCCAGATCATGGTCAGGGTGATGACGGCCATCGCGGCAAAGGCCGCGACAGTCATCCGTGCCCCGCCCATGCGGTCAGCCATGCGTCCGCCGTAGGGGCGGGCGAGTGAACCGACCAGCGGGCCGAGGAAGGCCAGCGAGAGTGCCACGGTGCCGACTCCGATGGAGGAGAACGCCGGGAAGTAGTCCTTGATGAGCTTGGGGAACACTCCGGCGAAGCCGATGAACGAACCGAAGGTACCGATGTACAGCAGCGCCATGATCCACAGGTGCGGTTCCTTCAGTGCTGCGACCGAGCCGGCCACGTCACCCTTGGCGCTGGTGAGGTTGTCCATGTACTTCCAGGCACCGAAGGCGGCGATCAGGATGAAGGGGATCCACATCCAGCCGGCCATGGGCAGGTTGACGCTGCCGACGGCCACCAGCGTGATCACAATCGGGACGGCGAGCTGTGCAACGGCTGCACCCATGTTGCCGCCTGCGGCGTTCAGGCCCAGGGCCCAGCCCTTCTCCCGTGCCGGGTAGAAGAACGTGATGTTGGCCATCGAGCTGGCGAAGTTGCCGCCGCCGAAGCCTGCCAGTGCTGCCACGAAGAGCATGACGCCGAACGGGGTTTCCGGGTTGGAGACGCAGAGTCCCAGGCCGACGGAGGGGATCAGGAGGAGGAGCGCCGACACGATGGTCCAGTTCCGGCCGCCGAAGCGGGGGACCATAAAGGTGTAGGGGATCCGGAGCGTGGCGCCTACCAGGCTGGGCATCGAGATCAGCCAGAAGATTTCCGAGGTGGTGAACGTGAAGCCGGCTGCAGGAAGCTGGACCACCACGATGGACCAGAGCTGCCAGACCACAAAGCCGAGGAACTCGGCGAAGATGGACCAGTTCAGGTTGCGGCGGGCGATGGTCCGGCCGCCGGACTCCCACTGCTCTTTGTTCTCGGCGTTCCAGTTGGCGATCCAGCGGCCTGGACGGAACTCAAGGGCGGGGGCGTCGGTTGTACTGGTGGAGGGCTGCGGGCTGGCGGATGAGGACACGCCTCCGTGCAGCGGGTCGGTGTCAATATCTACGGAATTGCCGGGGCCGGCATTTGCGCTGCGGTCAACAGTCACGGTGGACCTCCTCATGGGGGATGTTGTTCTTCCAAGGTAGAGAAGGCGCGTTTCGTGGACGGTCGCGGTTTGTTAACGCGCTGTGACATTTGCCTATCGGCAGCCATCCGGCGGCGTGAGGAGAGTTAACGGACCAAAGGATGAGACGTGGACCACGGGTCCATATCATGGACCTTTTGTCCATTGACTGGACGGCCAGAACTAATATTGAGCTCTAACTACTGCATGCCGGACCTTACCGGGCCCGGCCGGTCCTCAGGAAAGTGCTCATATGTCATCCAGTCAAACCACCGCGGAGCCAAAATCCCCCAAGGCGGTGAACTCACGCGGCCGCGTGATTGTGGCCAGCCTGATCGGCACCACCGTTGAGTTCTACGATTTCTACGTCTACGCGACCGCCGCCGTGCTGGTCTTCCCGTCACTGTTCTTCCCCAACCAGAACGAGACCACCCAGCTGCTGAGCTCCTTCGCTGTCTTTGGTGTGGCCTTTGTTGCCCGCCCGCTGGGATCCATCGTCTTTGGCCACTTCGGCGACAAATTCGGCCGCAAGGGCACCCTGGTGGCCTCGTTGCTGACCATGGGCATTGCCACGTTCCTGATCGGCTGCCTGCCCACTGCACTGGTCCCCGGCTGGCAATTCTGGGCCCCGGCACTGCTCGTTGTTATGCGCTTCGCCCAGGGCCTCGCCCTTGGCGGCGAATGGAGCGGCGCTGCCCTCCTGGCCACCGAAAACGCCCCGGCCAACAAGCGCGCAATCTACGGCACGTTCCCGCAGCTCGGCGCACCCATAGGCTTCATCATCGCGAACGTGATCTTCCTGGTGGCCAGCTACACGCTGACGCCGGCCGACTTCCTGGCCTGGGGCTGGCGCGTGCCGTTCCTGCTCAGCGCCGTCATGGTGATCATCGGCCTGTACGTCCGCCTGAAACTGATCGAAACCCCCGCCTTTACCAAGGTGCTCGAATCCAACGAGGTGGCCAAGTTGCCGCTGGCCCGGGTCTTCAAGTCCAGTGGCCGTCCGCTCATCCTGGGCACGTTCATCATGCTCGCCACGTACGTTCTCTTCTACCTGATGACCACGTTCACGCTGACTTACGGAACCCGCGCCTCCAACCTGGATGCCGCCAAGGCTGCCGCCGAGAAGGCCGGCAAACCAATGTCCGAGGCCGCAGCGGCAGCGTTTGTTCCCGGCCTGGGCTTCAACCGCAACGACTTCCTCTGGATGCTGATTGCCGGCGTCGTCTTCTTCGGCATCTTCACCTTGGTTTCAGGGCCGCTGGCGGAGAAGTACGGCCGCCGCAAGATGCTGCTGACCGTAACAGGTGGCATCTTCGTCTTCGGCCTGCTGTTCGTTCCGCTGTTCAGCGGCGGCTTTGTGGGCACCATGGCCCTGCTGATCATCGGCTTCTCGCTGATGGGCCTCACCTTCGGCCCCATGGGTGCGCTGCTGCCCGAACTGTTCCCAACCAACGTGCGCTACACGGGCTCCGCCGTCAGTTACAACGTGTCCAGCATCCTGGGTGCTGCGGTGGCTCCGTTTATCGCCGTCGCGCTTTGGGAGCTGGCTGACGGCAGCCCTGTCCTGGTGGGTGTCTACCTGACCGCGATGTCGGTACTGACGCTGATCGCGCTGTTCGTCAGCAAGGAAACCCGCGACCTGGACTACGAGAACAACGTAGCCTGACGCTCCGCCGTCGGGCGTTCCAGCCCGGTTGCTGACGGAACTGCCCGGCATGTTCCCCGTTATTGCGGGGAACATGCCGGGCATTGCTGTGTCCGGGGCAGGCGCACCTGCGCAGGACACAGTGGAACGCGCGACGGCGGCGCCCGCCTACCAGCGCGGAGCTCAGCCGGCGTAGCGGGCCACGAAGTTCTTCAGAATGGTCATAGGCTCGGTGACGGTGAAGGTACGGGCGGCTGCCATCAGTTCCTCGGCGGATTCCGGCGGGAAGTAGCCGGCATGCCGGTAGATGTCGATCCTGGTGACCAGGCCCTCCGCGTCCAGCTCAGGGTGGAACTGCGTGGCGTACAGGTTCTGCTTGATCCGGAACATGTGGACGGGGCACGCCAAGGAGGATGCCAGCAGCACGGCGTGGGAGGGCATCGATGAACAGGCTTCCTTGTGTCCGGTGAAGGCGGTGAAGCGGCGTGGCATCCCGCGCAGGAGCGGATCCGCGAGCCCTGCCTGCGTCAGCTCGATTTCCACCCCGCCCAACTGTTCGCCGAAGGTCCTGTCGATGACGGCGCCCTGGTGCCTTCCCAGTGTCCCAACCCCGTAGCAGGCGCCCAGGAAGGGAAAGTCCTGTTCCACGATCCGGTCCAACAGTCCCGCCAGCTCACGCTCTACGCGATGCTGGGTGGCGCTTTTCTTCTCCGCGGGGTCGCTGGAGGTAAACGGACTGCCGCCCACAATCACGCCTGAGTATTCGGCCAGGTCAAGGTGCGGCAGGGGCGCGGCTTCAAGCCGGACGCGCCGTAGCTGCTCCGGCACCAGGCCGCCATACCTCAGGTACGCGGCGTACTCGTCTTCAGCGGCGGCGTCTTCGGCCCGGGAGGCCAGGAGCAGGAAAGGCTTCACACGCTAAGTGTGCCTTTGGCCCCAGCCCGGCGCCAGAGCACCCCCGGCTCCAGAGCACTGTCCGGCGCCGGCGTGCCACTCAGGCCGGAGCACAGCCCAGGCGCCGGGGTGATGTCAGTGGCCGGCAGGCTGCACGAACGATCGCCGGGACTGCGGCTGTGCGGCCGGGTCTGCGTGGCGGTGGACCAGCTTCCAGTAGCCTTCTTCGCGCCGGAAGATGCTGGTCACGCGGAGCGCGAATTCCTCCGGCGCCGCGGCGCTCTCGAGGCGGGCACGGAAGTGTTCCGTTTCCACCAGGAAGGCCGTGTCACGTGCGGTGTAGGACGTGATGGTGTCGAATCCGAGCATCTCGCCGTCCTGGAACTGGCGGGACGCCTGGTCCAGCCGGGCCTCCACTTGGGCCCAACCGCGTGCGATGCCGCCGAACGGGTTGGCCAGCGTGACGTCGTCGAGCCTGGAATACAGGTCCTTGACGGCACCGGGATTCCCGCGGGTGATTTCCGGAACCGCCAGGTGGTAGCGGTCTACTTCTTCTTCAAAACTGGGTGCAAGCATAGGGGGGCCTCCGGCAGGGTCTAGTCTTCGATCGTGGCGATGACGGCGCCGGCCGAAACCGTCTCACCGGCCGCTGCGGTGAGTCCGGTGATGGTGCCGGAGCGGTGCGCGGTCAGGGGCTGTTCCATCTTCATCGCTTCAAGAACCACCACCAGGTCGCCCTCGGCCACAACGTCGCCGTTGGCCACGGCAACCTTAACGATGGTGCCCTGCATCGGGGAGGTCAGCGCGTCCCCGGCGGCGGCCGCTGCCACGCCGCCTGAACGGAGGCGCTTCTTGGACTTGCCGGCCTTGGCTCCGGAACCGGCGGTGGAGCCCGCCCCGATCGAACCCAGGGAGGCGGGCAGGACAACTTCCAGGCGCTTGCCGCCTACTTCAACCACCACACGCTGGCGTTCACCGGCGTCGCCGCCGGCGTCAGCGGTTCCGTCCGGCGTCCAGGCAGGAATGGTGTTGACGAATTCGGTTTCAATCCAGCGGGTGTGGATGCTGAAAGGCCCTTCCTCGGGCGCAAAAGCGGGGTCCGATACAACGGCGAGGTCGAAGGGGATAACGGTGGGGATTCCTCCCACCACCATTTCCTCCAAGGCGCGTCGCGAACGCTGCAGGGCCTGGGCGCGGGTGGCGCCGGTGACGATCAGCTTGGAGAGCATCGAGTCGAAGTTGCCGCTGATGACATCGCCCTCCTCCACGCCGGAATCGATCCGGATGCCGGGGCCCGTGGGGTTCTTCAGGGTGGTGATGGTGCCGGGGGCGGGCATGAAGTTGCGGCCGGGATCCTCGCCGGTGATGCGGAATTCGAAGGAGTGGCCGCGGACCTCGGGGTCGCCGTAGCCAAGCTCCTCGCCGCGCGCCAGCCGGAACTGTTCGCGGACGAGGTCGATGCCCGTGACTTCCTCAGAGACGCAGTGCTCCACCTGCAGGCGGGTGTTGACCTCGAGGAAGGAGATGGTGCCGTCCTGGCCCACCAGGAACTCGCAGGTTCCGGCGCCCTGGTAGCCGGCTTCCTTCAGGATCGCCTTGGAGGATTCGTAGAGGCGGCGGTTCTGCTCTTCCGTGAGGAACGGGGCAGGCGCTTCTTCAACGAGCTTCTGGTTGCGGCGCTGCAGCGAGCAGTCACGCGTGGAGATGACCACGACGTTGCCATGGGCGTCCGCGAGGCACTGCGTTTCGACGTGGCGCGGGGCGTCCAGGAAGCGTTCGATGAAGCACTCGCCACGGCCAAAGGCCGCCACAGCCTCACGCACGGCAGACTCGAAGAGCTCCGGGATTTCTTCGCGGTTGCGGGCCACCTTGATGCCGCGTCCGCCGCCGCCGAAGGCTGCCTTGATGGCCACGGGCAGGCCGAACTTGTCCACGAACTCGAGGATTTCCTCGGCGGACTCCACAGGATCGGCGGTGCCGGGAACCTGGGGCGCGCCGACCTTTTCGGCGATGTGCCGGGCCTGCACCTTGTCGCCCAAAGCGGAAATTGCGGCAGGGGAAGGGCCGATCCAGGTGATGCCGGCGTCGATGACCTTCGCGGCGAACTCGGCGTTTTCGGCGAGGAAGCCGTAGCCGGGATGGATGCCGTCGGCGCCGGACTGGCGGGCCACGTCAATGATCTTGTCCATCACCAGGTAGGACTCCGCGGCGGTGTTGCCACCCAGGGAGTAGGCTTCGTCGGCAAGCCTGACATGGAGCGCGTCGCGGTCCGGATCGGCGTAGACCGCCACGGAGGCAATGCCTTCGTCGCGGGCCGCGCGGATGATGCGCACTGCGATTTCGCCCCGGTTTGCGATCAGTACCTTGGTGAGGTTCGACTGCACGGGACTAGCGGACTGCTCCAAATTTGCTGACAAGGCGTCTCCTTCTTTCCTTCAGGGAGCCTAGCGCGATTTTGTGGGTTCCGCCGATATTACTTGCGGTTTCCGCGTGTAAACGGGCGCGGCTTTGTAGGGAACCTACAACTGGCCGGAAAATCGCCGAAATTATTCGGCGGACCACAGCTCCGTGATGCGTACGTTTGCGTGCGCGAGGAGACTGCGCAGGGTGGAGACTGACAGCCCCACAACGGCGTGCGGGTCCCCGTCCACCTTCAGGATGAACGCGCCGCCCAGGCCGTCGATGGTGAAGGAGCCGGCGCAGTGAAGCGGTTCGCCCGTGGCGATGTACGCGTCGATCTCTTCCGGATCCATGTCCGTGAAGTGGACCTCGGCGGAGGCGACCGCCCCGAGCGTGGCGCCGGATCCCGGTGCTGGGGCGCCGTCGTCGGGCGCCCCAGCCGCGATCTCCTCGTCGGGCTCGTCATCGGCTGCCGTTGCGCGGCAATCCACCAGCCAGTGGCCGGTGTGCAGGACCCCGCTGTTGCCGCTCATCCGCAGCATCCGTTCGCGGGCGACGGCGGCCGTGTACGGTTTGCCGTGCGCCTCGCCGTCGAATTCGAAGACGGAGTCGCAGCCGATGACCAGTGCGCCGTCCGCTTCCGGCAACGCGGCCACCGCCTCGGCCTTGGCGCGTGCCAGCAGCAGCGCGGTATCGTGCGGATCCGTAACGCCGTAGCGGGCCTGGACCGCGTCCTCGTCCACGTCGGAGACCAGCACGGAGTGCCGGATGCCGGCGTCGGCCAGGAGCTTGGTGCGGGCGGGGGACTGGGAGGCGAGGATGAGGCGGGTCACTGTTTCAGCCTAATGGACGGGCTCGGCCCGCTTCTGCGGCTCGTTTTCGCGGCGTTCCAGCCGGGCGCCCTCCACATCCACATCAGGCAGGATCCGGTCCAGCCACTTCGGCAGCCACCAGGTCTTTTCGCCGAGGAGGTACATTACGGCCGGGACGATGGTCATGCGGACCACAAAGGCATCCAGCAGCACACCGAACGCCATGGCGAAGCCCAACGGCCGGACCATGGTCAGGTGGCTGAAGATGAAGCCGGCGAACACACTGACCATGATGATCGCAGCGGCGGTCACCACGGTGCCGGCGTGGCTGAAGCCGATGCGAACGGCCTTTTTGGCCGGGGCGCCATGCATGTAGGCCTCGCGCATGCCGGAGGCGATGAACACCTGGTAGTCCATGGCCAGGCCGAACAGCACCCCGATCAGGATGATCGGGAGGAAGCTCAGGACCGCGCCGGGATTGGCGACGTCGAACACGCCGCCCAGCCAGCCCCACTGGTAGACGGCCACCACCAGGCCGAACGCTGCGGCCAGGGACAGCAGGAAACCACCGGTTGCCAGGAGGGGAACCACAATGGAGCGGAACACCAGCAGCAGCAGGATGAGGGAGAGCCCGACGACGATCGCCAGGTACGGGGGCAGGGCGTCGCCGAGTTTTGAGGAGACGTCGATGTTGCCGGCCGTCTGTCCGGTCAGGCCGATGGTGACCCCCGTTTCGGCCTGGATCTGCGTGCCGCGTTCGCGGAGTTCGCTCACTACCTGCACGGTGCCGGCCTTGGCGGGCCCCACCTCCGGGATGACCTGGAAGACGGCTGTGCGGCGGTCTTCACTCAGTGCTACCGGTACTGTCGCCACCACGTTGTCCACGCCCCGGATCAGTTCCGCGACGTCATACTGCAGTTTTTGGGCCTGGGTTTCGTCCAGGCCGGCCGGGAATTCACCCACCACCACAATGGGTCCGGTGACGCCTTCGCCGAAGCTGCGCGCGGTAACGTCATAGGCCTGGTAGGCCTCGGAGTCCACCGGTTCGGAGCCGCCGTCGGGCAGTGCGAGCTGAAGCTGAGCGGCAGGCAGGGCCAACGTCCCCAGTAGGAGCACGCCGGCGACGAGCGCCACGATGGGGTGCCTGGTGACCACGCCGCCCCAGCCCCGGATGCTCTTTTCCTCGTCCCTGGCCTGGTCCGCAACCTCGTGGCCGGCCTCGGCATTGTGGACATCGGCCTTGGCCCAGGCCCGCCGGGAAATGATGCGCCGGCCGATCAGGGACAGCAAAGCGGGGGTCAGGGTGAGTGCCACCAGGACGGCCACCGCGACGGTGCCGGCCGCGGCCAGGCCCATCACGCTCAGAAACGGCAGGCCGGGCACAACCAGGGCAGCCAGGGCAATGATGACCGTCAGGCCGGCAAAAAGCACCGCGTTGCCGGAGGTTCCGGTGGCGCGCGCCACGGATTCTTCGGGGTCCATACCCGCCTGCAGCTGGGTCCGGTGCCGGTTGACGATGAACAGGGAGTAGTCGATGCCCACCGCGAGGCCCAGCATCAGCGCGAGCATGGGCGAGATGGAACTCATCTCGAAGGCGCCGGACAGGGCGAACGTGATGCCTACGCCGACGCCAACGCCGATGACGGCCATCAGCAGTGGCAGGCCCGCGGCGATGAGCGTGCCGAGCATCAGGATCAGGACCAGGGCCGCGACCCCGATGCCGATGATTTCTGCGGTGCCGAAAAGTTCTGAAATGTCCTCGGTGATTTCCTTGCTGGCCAGGGCCGTCACCCCAGCGGACGAAGCCTCATGCGCGATGTCCTGCACCTGCTGGCGCACCGCCGGTGTGAGGGCATTGATGGAGGTGTTGAACTGCACCTGTGCCACGGCTGCCTGACCGTCCGTAGAGACGAAGCGGATCCCGGCCGAAGCTTCCGCCTGCCGCTTGCCCAGGTCAAGCTTGGCCTTGGCAGCCTGCAGTTCCTGGGTGCCGGCCTCGAGCTGCGCCTTGCCCTGTGCGAGGGCGGCCTTCTGGACTCCGAGCCGGGCTTCGATCATGGCTGGGGTGGCGCCGCCGGCAGCGAGCTGCTGCTCAGCGGCGCTCAGCTGCGCGGCGCCGGCGTCGAGTTCGGCGCGTGAGGCATCCAGGCGGGCCTGGCCCGCTGCAAGCTGCTGCTCGCCGTCGGCGATGGCCTGCCCGGCCTGGTCCAGCCCGGCCTGTGTGGCGAATGGATCCACCGTGGCCTTGACGTCCGGCAGGTCACCAAGCTTGGTCAGCGCGGCTGTGACGGCGGCGCGGCTCCGGTCGGTAAAGCCGCCTTCCGGGGCTTCAAAGACGATCGTCGCAGAACCGCCCGACGCTGCCGGCAGTTCCTGCTTCAGCTTGTCAGCGACCCGCTGGGTCTCGGTGCCTGGAATCTGGAAGTTGTTGGACAGCGTGCCGTGGAAGGCGGCTGCGGAACCGCCCACGGCCACCAGCGCCGCGAGCCAGAGCGAAATGACCAGCCAACGGTGGCGGTAGGAGAACTTGCCGAGGCGGTAGAGCAGCAGGGCCATGTCAAAGCCGTTCTTTGAGGAGGGGGGTTGTGGCAGTTGTGGGAGTCGCGGCGGGGCCGGCTGCTGGAAGAGGGCTGCCGAAGCCGGAGCCGAGGTGGCCCATGGCGTCAATAAGCAGTTGCCGCAGGACAGCGAGCGATGCGGGGGAGAGATCGGCGCCGCACTGGACGAACCATACGTCCATGGCCGCCTTCCCGCAGGAGATGACGGAGCCTGCAAGGGCGCGCAGGTACAGTTCGTCGACGGCGGCGCCCGGCGTTCTGGCGAAGCGCTCCCTGGCCGCGCTGATGATCTCTTCGGTGCAGTGGTCCCACGCTTCGAGTTCGGACCGGGACAGGACCGCGTTGTCCTGGGTGAGTGTGAAGAGCTCAGCCAGCGGTGCCACGGTCATGGGGTCGGCGAGTTGCATCAGGGCCGCGCGGGCGGACTCCAGAACCGGCTCGTTTGCGGGGCGCAGCCGGAACTGCTGAAGGGCGCTGTCCAGGAACCCGTGCGTCACTGAGGCCAGGGCGGCTTCGATGCTGCTGAAGTAATTGAAGAACGTGCGGCGCGATATCCCGGCTGATTCGGCGATATCCTCCACCGTGAAATTCCCTGGGCCCTTCGCACGCAGCAGGGTCAAAGCGGCGTCGGTGATGGCCTGGCGGGTGGCGGCTTTGTTCAGCTCACGGCGCGAGAGAAGTTCGGGCATGAAATTACCCTACGTGCAAGTTTGCACACGAGGCAAATTTATTCACAGGAAGATGAAAGGTTCCCGACAGCTCCCCCTGATGCTGCCGCCGGAGACTGGGAGAGTTCCCATAGGGAAACGACCAGCCGTCACCTGACGGCAGATCCAGGAGACAGAAATGGTACGGACAAAGAGAATCACCCTCGGCCTGACGGCCACCGCCCTAGCTCTCGGTGCTGGAATCGGCATAGCCGGAGTCGCCTCGGCAACCACAACGCCGACCCCGACCCCGAGCGCCAGCTCGAGCACGTCGGCGGACGGCAGCACCAGTGCCGCGACCGCCGACGGCAAGGGCATGCGAGGCGGTCACGGCCACGGCGGCTTCCGCGGCGTCGAGGCCGCGGAACTGGCCACGAAGCTGGGCGTGGATGAAGCCAAGGTGACGGAGGCCCTGAAGGCCTACCGTGACGCCAACAAGCCACCCACCCCGCCGGCCGACGGAACAAAAACTGAAGGAACCCGACCGGACCCGGCCGCGAAGCAGGCTGAACTGGCGAAGTCCCTCGCGGCGACGCTGGGCATCGACGAGGCAAAGGTCACAGCGGCGCTTGAAGAGCTGCGTACTGCCGAACAGGCGGATCGCGCCGCGGCTCTGAAAACGCGCCTGGATGCAGCCGTCACTGACGGCAAGCTGACCCAGGCCGAGGCGGACGCCGTGACCAAGGCTGTCCAGAGCGGAGTCATCGGAGGTGGCGGCCGCTAGCAAAAGGGCACCCCGCCCCCAAAGAGTTTTTGTCCAGATAATGCCCCTTTAAGCGTTTCCTGGGCGCATTATTTGGACAAAAACTCGGGGTGGGGTGTTGCGGTGTGTGGCTGCGGCTGTGCGTCAGGCCTTCGCGTCGGCCATCTCGCGTCCGGCTTCCGGAGAGTCGGGAGCCCCGGTGATGGCGGAGGGATCCGCGGTGGAGGAGTCGGCGTCGTCGTCCACAAACGGAGTGCCGTTCCGGGGCGCGTTGTAGAGCGCCTCGTCAAGGATGCCCTGGCGCTTGGCCACGATGGTGGGCACCAGGGCCTGGCCTGCAACGTTGACCGCGGTGCGGCCCATGTCCAGGATGGGATCGATCGCCAGCAGGAGTCCGACGCCGGCCAGGGGCAGGCCCAGCGTGGAGAGCGTCAGGGTGAGCATTACGACGGCGCCGGTGGTGCCGGCCGTTGCGGCGGAACCGAGGACCGAGACGAGGGCGATGAGCAGGTAATGGCTGGCGTCCAGCTGGACGCCGAAGAACTGGGCCACGAAGATGGCGGAGATCGCTGGGTAGATCGCGGCGCAGCCGTCCATCTTGGTGGTGGCGCCCAAGGGCACAGCGAAGGAAGCGTAGGCGCGGGGAACACCCAGGCTGCGCTCCGTGACGCGCTGGGTCAGCGGCAGGGTTCCGATCGAGGAGCGGGACACAAACGCCAGCTGCACGGCAGGCCAGACGCCGGAGAAGTACTGCTTCACGGACAGGCCATGGGAGCGGATGAGGGCCGGGTAAACAACAAACAGCACCAGGGCAAGGCCCACGTAAATGGCGAAGGTGAACTTGCCGAGCGCGCCGATGGTGTCCCAGCCGTAGACGGCCGCGGCGTTGCCGATCAGGCCAACTGTGCCGAGCGGGGCGATCCGGATGATCCACCAGAGGACCTTCTGGATGACGGCCAGCGCCGAAGCGTTGAGGTTCAGGAACGGCTCGGCAGCTTTGCCCACCTTGAGGGCGGCGACGCCGACGGCGATGGCAATCACCAGGATCTGGAGCACGTTGAAGCTGACAGAGGTGGCGACCGTTGTGGCTGCGGTGGCGCTTTCAGTCACGGTGGAGCTGGCGCCGAGGCCAAGGAAGTTCCTGGGGAACAGCCCGATCAGGAAGGACCACCAGTCACCGGACTTGCCGGCGTACTTGGCTTCCTGGGTGATGCCGGTGTTGGCGCCGGGCTGCAGGACCACTCCGAGGCCAATTCCGATCACCACGGCGATCAGGGACGTGATGGCGAACCAGAGCAGGGTGTTCCAGGCCAGCTTGGCGGCGTTGGAGACCTGGCGCAGGTTCGAGATGGAGCTGACCACGGCGGTGAAGATCAGCGGAACCACCGCGGTCTGCAGCAGCGAAACGTAGCTGGAGCCGATGGTCTGCAGCGTGGCGCCGAGGCCGTTGGGGGTCTCCTTGGTGCTGCCGGTGTACTTGGCCAGCAGGCCGAGGCCCAGCCCGACAATGAGGGCGGCGATGATCTGGAAACCGAACGAGCCAGCCCATTTGGGCAGCTGGAAGCCGGTCGTTCCTGCGGATTCTGGGGTGCGGGTTTGAGTGCTCACCAGAACACGCTAGGCCCGGTCTTCATAGCACGGCGAACAGACGTTGAGAAATATTACGAGACCAGCTCACCCTGAAACGCCAAGAATCCCCGCAGATCCGCCGCCACACAAGGAAATTGTGAAGTTATTCCCGCCGTCTTTGTGCCAAACGTCACCCCGGACCTGGCTAATCCAACAGCGCCCGCCGGAGGGTGTCGAGGCCTACGGAGCCGACGTTCAGTGCCTTGGTGTGGAACGCCTTGAGGTCGAAGCCTGGCCGGGTTTCGAGGTCGGCGCGGATCTGTTCCCAGAGGCGCTGTCCCACTTTGTAGGAGGGTGCCTGGCCGGGCCAGCCGAGGTACCGGGTGAATTCGAATTTGAGCTGGCCTTCGCTGATGGGCAGGTTCTCCTTGAGGAAGTCGTAGCCCGCCTCCGGGGTCCACGTTCCGGTGCCCCAGCGTTCGGGGATCCTGAGTTCCAGGTGGACGCCGATGTCGAACACCACGCGGGCCGCCCGCATCCGCTGCATGTCCAGCATGCCCATGTGGTCGCCGGGATCGGCCAGGTAGCCGAGTTCCTGCATGAGCTTTTCGGCGTACAGGGCCCAACCTTCGCCATGGCCGGACGTCCAGCAGATATTGCGCCGCCACTTGTTCAGCATTTCCCGCCGGTAGGTGGCGGTGGCCACCTGCAGGTGGTGGCCGGGGACGCCTTCATGGAAGACCGTGGTGGTTTCGGCCCAGGTGGTGAAGGTGTCTTCGCCGGCAGGAACTGACCACCACATCCGGCCCGGGCGTGAGAAGTCATCAGAGGGGCCGGTGTAGTAAATGCCGCCCTCGTCGGTCGGGGCGATGAGGCATTCGAGCTTCTTCATCACGTCCGGGATCTCGAAGTGCACCCCGGCAAGTTCGGCAACTGCCTTGTCCGAGAGTTCCTGCATCCACGCTTTAAGGGCCTCCGTGCCCTTGAGCTGGCGTGCCGGGTCATTGTTGAGGAGGTCCTTGGCCACCGCGATGCTGGCTCCGGGCTTGATGCGGGACGCGACATTTTCCTGCTCGGCGATGAGCCGGTCCAGTTCCTGGACGCCCCAGGCGTAGGTCTCTTCGAGGTCGACGGCGGCGCCCAGGAAGGATCGCGAAGCCAGTGCGTAGCGTTCCCGGCCGACGGCGTCCTGCTGCGGGGCGGCAGGCAGCAGCTCCGTGCGCAGGAACTTCGCGAGGTCCCGGTAGGCACCACGGGCGGCGGCAGCACCGGCGTCGAGCCTTCCCTGGGTTTCGACCGGCAGCGGACCTCCGGCAGTCCGGGCCCCGGCGGCGAGCTTGGCGAAGAAGCCGTCGTTGGCGGCGTATTTGGTGGTCTGCTCGATGACGACGGACACCTGGCGTCCGGCCGCGACCTTGCCCGCGTCCCGGGCCTGGCGGAGGGATTCCATGTAGCCGCGGAGAGCCCCGGGGACGTTAAGGGCGCGGCCGGCGATGTGCTCCCAATGTTCAGCGGTTTCGGTGGGCATCAGGTCGAAAATGGCCCGGATGTCCTGTGCAGGGGAGGCGATGTTGTTCAGCTCCGCCTCGTCCCAGCCCGATTCGTGGATTTCCAGCTGGAGGCCCAGCCGTTCCCGCATCGCGTCCAGGGTGACGGCGTCAACGTCGTCCTGGGGCACCAGGTCCGCCAGGGCCGCGAGGGCATTCCGGGCTTCCGCTGCAAAGCCGGCGATGCCGGCGGGGGAGTAATCCGGGTACTCGGACTCGTGCCCCGGCAGCCCCAGCGTGGTGGCAAGCGACGGGTTCAGCCGGATGAGTGTGTCGGTATAGTCATCCGCCACGGCATCGATGGCGGAGTGCGGGCGGGCGGCGGGGACGGCTTCGGTAGTCACCCCACGAGCCTAACCCCGGCTCCGCCTCCACGCTCCGGGACCCGGCGTCGGGGCGAGCCGCAGCTGCTGGCGGCGCACCCAGTCGCGGGCGGTGGGCTTCCCGGCGGCCACGGCGTCGCCGCTGCCCAGGGAAAGCACGACGGCGGTCAGCGCCGCGAGCTCCTCGGCCGACGGGTGGCCCTTTACAACTGAGATTAGGGGGAGTGCTTCGGCTACCGGCTCGTCGGTGGGGATCACAGCGGGATGTTCCCGTGCTTCTTGGTGGGCAGGCTCGCCCGCTTGTCACGGAGGGCACGGAGGCCCCTGATGATCTGGCCCCGGGTATCTGACGGTGCGATAACCGCGTCCACGTAGCCCAGCTGGGCGGCCTGGTAGGGGTTCAGCAGCTCTTCTTCATACTGCTTGATGACCTCGGCGCGCCTGGCCTCAACGTCTCCGCCGGCCTCGGCAACGGCGGCCAGGTCGCGGCGGTACAGGATGTTGACGGCGCCCTGGGCGCCCATTACGCCAATCTGCGCCGTGGGCCACGCCACGTTCAGGTCGGCGCCGAGCTTCTTGGAGCCCATCACGATGTACGCGCCGCCGTAGGCCTTGCGGGTGATGACCGTCAGCTTGGGGACGGTGGCTTCGGCGTAGGCGTACAGCAGCTTGGCGCCGCGGCGGATGATGCCCTGGAACTCCTGGTCCTTGCCGGGCAGGAAGCCGGGGACATCCACAAGGGTGATGATGGGGACGTTGAAGGCATCGCAGTTCCGGACGAAGCGGGCGGCCTTCTCCGAGGCTGCGATGTCCAGCGTGCCGGCGAACTGCAGCGGCTGGTTGGCCACAATCCCCACGGTGTGGCCCTCGACCCGGCCGTAGCCGATGATGATGTTGGGGGCATAGAGGGACTGCATCTCCAGGAAATGGGCGTCGTCAACGATCTGCTCGATGACGGTGCGCATGTCGTACGGCTGGTTGGCAGAGTCCGGGACGAGCGTGTCCAGGGCGAGGTCGTCGTCGTTGATCTCCAGCTCCTGCTGGTGCTCCAGCACCGGGGCCTCGGCGAGGTTGTTGGACGGCAGGAAGTCCAGCAGTTCGCGGACGAACTCGATGGCATCGGCTTCGTCGGAGGCCAGGTACGTGGACGTGCCCGTGTTGGCATTATGCTGGCGGGCGCCGCCGAGGGTTTCCATGTCCACGTCTTCGCCGGTGACGGTCTTGATGACGTCCGGTCCCGTGATGAACATGTGCGAGGTCTTGTCCACCATCACCACGTAGTCCGTGAGGGCGGGGGAGTAGGCCGCGCCGCCGGCGGACGGGCCCATGATGAGCGAAATCTGTGGCACCACACCGGACGCGTGGACGTTATTCCGGAAGATGTCGGCAAACATGGCCAGGGAGGCCACGCCTTCCTGGATGCGGGCACCGCCGCCGTCCAGGATGCCCACCACAGGGCAGCCGTTGCGCAGGGCGAATTCCTGGACCTTGACGATCTTCTCGCCGTTGACCTGGCTCAGCGATCCGCCGTACACCGAAAAGTCCTGGCTGTAGACGGCGACGGGACGCCCGTCCACCGTGCCGTATCCGGAGACCAGCCCGTCGCCCAGCGGCTTCTTCTTTTCCATCCCGAAAGCGGTGGAGCGGTGCACTGCCAGAGCGTCAAGTTCCACAAACGAGCCCTCGTCCAGCAGCAGGTCCACGCGCTCGCGGGCGGTGTTTTTGCCGCGGGCGTGCTGCTTCTCGATGGCTTCGGGACCGGAGGGTTGTTCTGCACGGGCCTGGCGGTCGCGGAAATCGGCGATCTTTCCCGCTGTCGTTGTCAGATCGTGGCTCATCAAGTGTCTCCGGCTCTGTAGCAGATTGGTGCTGTAACAATGTGGTGCTGCGTGCGGTGGTGGCGGGCAGGCCGGGCGCGGAATTTAAGTAGCTTCCACACAAAGGACGAACCCTGCTGGCTAGTCTAATGACGCATCTGCGTGGGACGACTGTAGAAAACCTACAATTTTCCGCACTTTCCAGCGGTCAGAGGTATGTTACCGGCCAGTAACATACCTCGGCTACAGTGGAGCCATGACTTCCAGCAACGATCCCGCGACTCCGTACCGGGCCGCCGCCGCAGCACCGTATCGGGCCGCCGGGTCCCTTCGGGGCCGCACCATTCTGATGTCCGGCGGCAGCCGCGGGATCGGGCTGGCCATTGCCACCCGGGCCGCGCAGGACGGTGCCAATATTGTCATGATGGCCAAGACCGGCCAGCCCCATGCCAAGCTGGCAGGCACTGTCTTCAGCGCCGCCGAGCAGGTGGAAGCCGCCGGGGGCCAGGCCCTTGCCATCGTGGGTGACGTGCGCAGTGACGACGACGTCGCCGGAGCCGTGGCGGCCGCCGTCGCGCGTTTCGGCGGGATCGACATCGTCCTCAACAACGCGTCCGCGATTGATCTCTCCTCCACCGACGACGTGGACATGAAGCGCTACGACCTGATGCAGGACATCAACGTCCGCGGGACATTCCTGCTGTCCAAGCTGTCGCTGCCAGCACTGCGTAAATCGGCCCACGCGCACATCCTGACGCTCTCGCCGCCCTTGAATCTTGACCCCTACTGGGCAGGCAAGCACCTGGCGTACACGATGGCCAAATACGGGATGAGCCTCACGACGCTTGGCCTTGCCGAAGAACTCAAGGCCGACGGCGTCAACGTCAACTCACTCTGGCCGTGCACCCTCATCGATACAGCAGCCATCCGGAACATGCCCGGCGGCCAGGAAATCGTCCGCGCTGCCCGCGGACCGCAGGTCATGGCCGACGCAGCCCATGCCGTCCTGACCGGCAGCAACCTGGCCGGCGCGCACGGGGCCGGCAATCACGGGGGCAGTGCGGGTTCCCCCAGTGGCAACTTCTACACGGACGAAGAGGTGCTTCGCGCGGCGGGTGTCACCGACTTCCGTCCGTACAGCCTCGGGGCGGCGGAGGATCGGCTGGTTCCGGACATATTCCTATAGAGCCGCGGTTCCAGTCATGTGGCTGCGGGAACGGCCAGTGGCGGCGCTTGAGTCGATAGGATTCAACCATGGATGACGCACACACCCCAGGAAATCCGTTGAATCGCGGAGCCTTGGCGGACCAGGATTTCCTTGCGGCCACGGGCATCGCCAAGGTGGTGGTGGTTGACTCCACCGGCTCCACCAACGCCGACCTCCTGCGCTCGGTGACCGTTGAACCCAAAGAGTGGCCGGACCTGTCAGTGCTGACTGCCGAGTACCAGACCGCCGCCCGGGGACGCCTGGACCGGCGTTGGGAGGCGCCTCCGATGAGCTCGGTGTCGGTGTCACTCGTCCTGCGGCCCGCCAACGCAGAGGGCAGGCCGCTGCCCACCCACACGTATTCGTGGCTGTCACTGCTGGGCGCCCTCGCGCTGCGGGAGACGCTGACCGAGGCCGCGGGGATTCCGGCCGAGCTCAAGTGGCCCAATGACGTTCTGGTCCGTGGCCGCAAGATCGCCGGCATCCTGGCCCAGCTGGGGCCAATGGGGGACGGTTCCGTTCCGCCGGTCATTTTAGGGACCGGCCTGAACGTGACTTTGACCGCATCAGAACTCCCGGTGCCCACAGCGACGTCGGTTGCCCTGGAAGAGCCGCTGACTGTTGATCGGACCCTATTGCTCAAGAGCTACCTCGCCCATTTCGCAGTGCTTTACCGCAGCTTCTGCAATGCCGACGGCGACCCCACCGCCGGGATTGCCGGCGGCGCGTCGCTCCACAAGCGGGTGGAGTCCGTCATGGTGACGCTGGGCAAGCAAGTGCGTGCGCAGCTGCCCGGTGACCACGAGATCATCGGGCACGCTTCGAGGCTGGACGAGTACGGCTCACTCCTGGTGGTGGACAAGGACCGCCGGGAACATGTGGTCACCGCCGGCGATGTAGTCCATCTGCGCCCGTGGGCCCCGCCCGGCCAGGGCGCCGAAAGCGGCTATGCGTAAAGGCCTCGTGCCGGGCGAGCAGGTCATTACCATCACCCGCCCGCAGCCGAGGAAGCTGGCCGGCCCTGCCGCAGCCTTTATTGCGGCGCCGGCCGCGGCAGCCTTTGCCTGTGCCTGGACCGTGCGCGGCGAGGCGACCCGATTAATGCCCGTGGCTTCCGCTGACTGGACGCCGTGGATCGTCCTGGCATGCGTCCTGGCCGCAGCGTGGATATGGTTGGCATATTGCCTGCCTCGGCTCCTGCGGTGGCAGGCAACCCGGTACGTCCTCACGAGCCGACGCATTGTTGCCCGCTATGGCATGGTGCGGCGCCGGGACGAGCAGGTCAACCTCGCGTCGATCCGCAACGTCACGGTCCACCAGTCGGTGCTGCAGCGCATATTGCGCTCCGGGAATATATCCTTGGAAACCGGGTACCAAGGTGTGGTGAGCATTCAGGACGTCCCGGAAGCAGTACGGTTCCGGGACTTCGTGCTGGATGCAATAGACGAACTGCCCGCGGGCGGGGACCCGGGGACCGGTGAGATATCGGATTACACAAACCAAGCGCTGCCGTGGGAGTTGAGAGAAGGTGGAGACGATGAACGATGAGGACCAGCGGGACGAAGCGGGCCTGCCGGCTCCCGCCGTGCCTGAAACTGCCCACCCGGCGACAGGCACACTCTCTCCCGAGCGAGTGGCTGCCAAGGCGCTCGAGGCCAGGCTGTTGGGCGGCGAACGGAAGCTGCGGCGCCGTGAGGTGGCCGCCGGGGCAGGGCTGTCCCTCCTGTCGGCGCGGAAGCTGTGGCGTGCCCTCGGCTTTCCGAACTTCGGCGACGAAGACGTCGCCTTCACCGAACGGGATCAGGCGGCGCTGTCCACGGTGGTTGACCTGGTCCGTACCGGGGTGCTGACCGAAGAAGCCGCCATCTCCGTGACCCGGTCCATCGGACAGATGACAGACCGCATGGTGGTCTGGCAGATCGAGGCCCTGGTGGAGGACATGGTCCACGAGCAGGGCGTCACGGACGCCGTAGCCCGCAAGCGCCTGGTGAAGGAACTGCCCTCCTTGCTGGACGCCCTGGAGGAGATGCTGGTTTATTCGTGGCGGCGGCAACTCAATGCCGGCGTTCAACGCCTGGCCGTGCGGGCCGAGGCTGGCTTGCAGGCCAGCGAAGAAGGCCGCGATGGCGATGAAGACGATGCCCCGCTGCCGTTGGCCCGCGCCGTCGGTTTTGCTGACCTGGTTTCCTATACCAGTCTCTCCCGCCGGATGAACGAAAAGACCCTGGCCCGGCTGGTCCAGCGCTTTGAGAACAAATGCGCCGAAATCATTTCAGTGGGCGGCGGGCGGCTGGTCAAGACAGTAGGCGATGAAGTCCTGTATATCGCCGAAACGCCGGCAGCCGGAGCGGAGATCTCCCTGGCGCTGGCACAGGCGTTCACCGAAGACGAGATTCTGCCGGAAGCGCGGGTGGCGATGGTCTGGGGCCGGATACTGTCCCGGCTGGGTGACGTCTACGGCCCGACGGTCAACCTCGCCGCCCGGCTGACCACCTTGGCGGAGCCGGGAACGGTCCTGATCGACTCCATGACAGCCTCGGCGCTGGACCAGGACAAACGCTTCATTCTCGTTCCGAAGGCCGCCGAAAATGTCCGCGGGTTCGGCGAAATCCACCCGGTGCTCCTGGCGCGCGGCCAAGGAAAAGGCCTGGTCCTCGACTAGGCGTTGCCGCCCGCACGTATTTATCCAGTTGTTGGCGTATCGCGCTATAGTCGACCGTGGCGGGCTCCCCGTCGCTCACGAACAGGGGAGCGCTCCCCATCGTGGCAGCTGCAATGCTTCGGTAGGCTGACCCGGGGAACAGAGAGCCCGGTATCGGGTCCTTGGAGCGGGCGCCACGGGGCAGCCACACAATTGAGGGAATAGTAACGCTGTGACATCACTGCTGGGGAAGTTCGGTCTCAAGAAACGCCACAATAAGATCGTGACGGGTTCGGCCCTTGCCGCGGCCGCCGCCGTGTTGGTCGCCGGCGCGATCATTTATCCGGGGTTCAAGACCACTGAGGTGGAGTTGAACGACGGCGGTGTGTGGGTAGTCAGTAAGTCCAAGAATGCGGTGGGGCGGCTGAATTATCCGTCGCGCGTACTTGATGGTGCCGTCACGCCGGCGAGTACTACTTTCGATATTCTCCAGAACTCCGGGGATGTGTTTGTGGATGATGAGACGGGTTCAACGCTGAACCAGGTTTCTCCTGCGAATATGCGCCTGGGCGGGGACAAGCAGTTGCCGGGTTCGGCGGATGTGAGCTTCGGCGCCAGCGTGATCTCGGTGACGGACGCGGCATCCGGCAAGGTCTGGGCCGTCTCGCCGACCACCGTTAACGGTTTTGACCAGGAAGCATCCGAACCTGTGATGGTCGGTTCCGAAGGTCTGGTCTCCGCGGTTGGCGCCGATGACCGGATCTACAGTGCCGACCCCAAATCTGGCGCGGTGACTGTAACGGCGGTGGACGCGAACGGCGAAGTCGTGTCCAGCGATTCCAGTACGTGGGGTGAGTTGAAGGGCGCTGGTGATCTGCAGATCACGGTGGTGGGGGATAAACCGGTGGTGTTGGATGCTGCTGCGGGGAAGTTGTTCCTGCCCGGTGGTAAGCGGTTGCAGTTGGACAATGCGCGGGATGCGAAGCTGCAGCAGGGCGGTCCGGCGAGTGATTTTGTGGCGGTTTCGACGCAGAAGGCGTTGTTGAAGCAGCCGTTGGATGGTTCGACGGCGAAGACGGTGGCCTTTGATGGTGAGGGTGTGCCGGCGGCTCCGGTGCAGCTGGCCGGGTGTGTGCACGCTGCGTGGTCCGGGGCGAACAAGTACGTCCGGGACTGTGTCAATGATGCTGATGATAAGAACGTTGATGTGCCTAAGGCGAGTGCGTCGCCGTCGTATGTTTTCCGGGTGAACCGGGACCTGGTGGTCCTGAACGATGTGAATTCCGGGAATGTGTGGCTGGTGAACCAGAACATGCAGCTCGTGAACAACTGGGACGATGTGGTTCCGCCAAAAAACGAATCCGACGAGCAGGACCAGGAATCGGCGGACAACAGCACCGTCAACGTCCTGCCGGACCGTACCAAACCCAACCGGCCGCCGGAAACCAAACCTGACACCCTGGGCGTTCGCCCGGGACGGACCACCATCCTCAGCGTCCTGGACAACGATTCGGATCCCGACGGCGACGTCCTGACCGCCGCGGTCGGCACTTCAGGGCCCGAAGCCGGAACGCTGGAAAGCATCTACGGCGGCACCGCATTCCAGATCTCCGTTCCCGCGGACGCCAGGCCAGGCGCCGAGACATTCAGCTACAACGCCGCGGACGGGCGGGGACTTTCAGCCGGCGGACAGGTCACCCTCAAAGTGGTGGGACCTGATGAGAATAAGGCGCCTGTCTTCAAGCGCGGGGGAGACTCCACCACCATGCTGGTGGAACAGGGCAAAACCGTCAGCCAGAACATCCTCACCGACTGGGTGGATCCCGACGGCGACGACCTCGTCCTGCTGGACGCCAAGGCAGACAACGACCAGGACCAAGTCAAAGTCCGCCGGGACGGGCTGCTCACGTTCCAGGACTCCGGCGCCACCGCCGGCAAGAAAAATGTCCAAGTCACCATCTGGGACGGCCGGGCAACTGTCACCGGCAAAGTTGTAGTGAACGTCCAGCCGCCGGGTGCCCTGGCACCGGTGGTCAACGCCGATCACGTCACTGCCGTCGTGGGCCAGGACCTGGTGATCGCGCCCCTGAAAAACGACGTCGATCCCAACGGCGGAGCCCTCCGCCTGGCACAGGTGGAGGCCAACGGTCCTGCCGAACTCGGCCCCGTCACCGACGGCGGCACGTTCACGTTCCGGAGCACCACTCCAGGACCCGTCTACCTGACCTACATCGCCAGCAACGGCCCGCAAAGCAGCCAGGGCCTGATCCGGGTTGACGTGGACTCCGGCAAGGACGCCGGTGACCCCGTGGCCGTCCATGACGTTGCGCTTATGCCCACCGGAGGCAGCGTGCTGCTGGATCCGCTGGCCAACGACTCCGATCCTTCCGGTGGCGTGCTGGTGCTGCAGTCCGTGAAACTCCCGGACAACATCACGGCCTCGGTCAGCGTGATCGACCACAGCGTCCTTCGCATCACCGATGTGCTGGGCACCAAGGACCCGTTCCTTTTTGAATACACCATGTCCAACGGCAAGAAATCAGCCACCGGCAGCGTCTCGGTGGTCCCGGTCCCGGCTCCCGCCGTCGTTGAGGCGCCCCAGCCCAAACCCGACGAAGTGAACGTCCGGGTCAACGACGTCGTCACCATCCCGGTGCTAAACAACGACACGCACCCGCAGGGCCTGGAGCTGAGTGTGGACCCCGTGCTGCCGCAGGCCGTGGAAGCAGTAGACGGCAAGAGCTTCGTCTCGGAAAACACCCTGCGCTTTATCGCCGGCCCGCAGCCCAAGACAGTGCGGGCCATTTACAACGCCGTGGACCCGCAGGGCCAGAAGAGCGCCGCCGCCGTCACCATCCACATCCTTCCCTTGGAAGGCGCGGAGAACTCGCGGCCCCAGCCCCAGAATCTGACCGCCCGTGTGGTTGCCGCGGGAACGGTGCGCATTCCCGTCCCGCTGGACGGCATCGATCCCGACGGTGACTCCGTGCAGCTGACCGGGATCGACAGCACTCCCGCCATGGGAACCGCCACCGTGGGCAGCAACTTCATCGACTTCACCGCAGCCGGCGACGGCGCCGGAACCGACACCTTCCGCTACAAGGTGGTGGACCGCCAAGGTGCCGTCAACACCGGAACCGTGACCGTCGGCATCGCCCCGCGTGGCGAAACGAACCAGAACCCCACCCCCGTCGATGACGAGGTCAAGGTCCGGCCGGGACGGCAGATCGCCGTCGACGCCACCGGCAACGACACCGATCCCGACGGCGACATCATCCGCATCCTCACAGACGGTATCGAGGCTGACGATGCCCTCCAGGCCACCGTCAGCAAGACAAGCGGCCGCATCATCCTGACTGCTCCCGGCGCTGCCGGGACTGTCAACGTCCGCTACACCATCGCCGACGACCGCGACGCCACCGCCCAAGCCACCATCCGCGTGGTGGTGGACAACGAGGTTCCGCTCAAGGCACCCATTGCCCGCGACGACCGCGTCACTTCGGCCCAGGCGATGGGCAAAACTGCCGTGGACGTGCCGGTCCTCAAGAACGATGAAGACCCCGACGGTGTCGGCGAGAACCTCAAACTCAGTACCGAGTCACTCACCGCACGCCCGGGGCCCGACGGGACCATGCTCGTGGACCTGACCGAACAGCCGCAGCTGATCCCGTACACCGTCGAGGACGTGGACGGCCAGAAGTCCACCGCCATCATCTGGGCGCCGGGGCTGGGGCAGCAGGTTCCCACCCTTGCCAAGGACGAGGTTATTGAAGTCATTGCCGGCCAATCCGTGAACGTTGATCTCAAGGAATGGGTCAAGGTCCGGGAAGGCCGCACGCCGCGGTTGACCCAGACGGACCGGATCAAACTCATCGGGTCGGATGGCAGCAACCCGGTTTCCGGTGACGGAACGGCACTGAAGTACACGGCCGGCGTTGACTACGTAGGCCCGGGCTCGCTGAGCTTTGAGGTTACCGACGGCACCGCCGTCGACGATCTTGCCGGGCTGAAATCCACTCTGAGCATCCGCACGAAGGTGCTGCCTGACCCCAACCGGAACAACCCGCCGGAACTCCTGGGCGCGAACGTTGACGTGCCGAAGGGCGAGTCTGCGGACCTGGACCTGGGCAAACTGACCTCTGACCCGGACCGGGACGATCTGGAGAACATGAAGTACGAACTGGTCGGCGGCAGCCCGGCCAGTTTCAACGCCAGGATCGATGGCAAGGTGCTCAAGACATCCGTGGACGGCGCCACTGCCACCGGCACTACCGGTGCGGTCCAGGTGAAGGCCAAGGACTCCCGCGGGCTGGAGGCAACGGCTACCTTCCAGCTGGCCGTCACGGCCTCCAACCGGCCCAAGCCAGTGGCGAACGATGACCTGGAGCCCAATGCGGCTGCGGGCAAACCCGTTACCGTGAAGGTCCTTGCCAACGACGCAAACCCCTTCCCCGAGACCGCATTGAAGATTATTTCCGTATCAACCGAGACTGGCCAGGGGGGCGCCGCCGTGTCCGGGGACTCGGTGACGGTGACGCCATCGGCCGGCTTCACCGGGACCATGATCGTTGCTTACACGGTGGCGGATAAGACCGGCGACGACTCACGGAACGCAACTGCCCGCATCCGGTTGACGGTCAAGGACAAACCGCTGGCTCCGGCCACCCCGCAGGCCCAGAGTGTAGGAGACAGGACGGCGCTGTTGAACTGGTCGGCCCCGGCTGACCGCGGATCACCGATCGCCAAGTACACGGTCTACGGCGGATCCGGCTTCAGGCAGGACTGCCCCGCAAACACATGCACGCTGACCGGACTGGTCAACAACACGAAGTACAACTTTGAGGTGACCGCCACCAACGAGTTCGGCGAGTCTGACCGCTCGCCCGCCTCAGCCGAAGTCAGACCCGATGTCAAACCAGACGCCCCACTGGCCCCGACGCTGAAGTTCGGCGACAAGCAGCTTTCAGTGAACTGGGTGGCACCGGCCAGCAAGGGATCGCCGGTGAAGTCCTACGACCTGGAGATTTCGCCCCCGCCCGCGGGACAGAACGCCCAGATCCAGAACCTGACTGCGGTCAGCTACGTCTGGAAGGGACTCCAGAACGGGGTGTCCTACAAGGTCCGAGTCCTGGCCAGGAATGATGCCAAGGAACCATCTGAATGGAGCACATACTCCGCAGCTGAAATCCCTGCCGGTGTTCCGGCCACCCCTGCTGCGCCCACTGCCTCCCAGGCTGGGGCCGTGGGCGCGCAAAGCCAGCTCAGGGTCAGCTGGGCCGCGCCGAACAACAACGGTGATGCGGTCTCCTCGTATACCCTCACCACACAGCAGGGCGGGGCAGTCGTAGCCACCCAGACGGTACTTTCAGGCACCACACAGAATGTCACCGTGGACAACTCCGAGACCAACTACACCTTCACCGTTTCCGCCACCAACAAGGCGGGAACCAGCGGGACCAGTGCCCCCTCCGCTGCCATCCGGGCGGCGGGAAAGCCCGGCCAGGTGAGCAGTGGAACGGTGACTGACACAGGAAACAGCGGCCAGCTCCGGGTGACGTTTACGCCGCTGACGCAGGCGCAGCGGAACGGATCAACGGAGACGGAGATCCAGTACAGCTACAACGCGGACGGCAAGTCGGGAAGTATTGTTGCCGGCGGTGGGACCATCGGAGGACTTACCAACGGCCGGGACATCACCGTCACCATTATCGCCACTTCCACCAAGAACAACGTCGCAGGCGACGCCAAGGCCATCGGCACGGGCAACCCGTACGGACCTCCCAATGCGCCCAACGTGGACGGCAGGACCTCGGCCAAGGGCGACGGTCAGGTTCACTGGACCTGGAACAATCCCTCCACCAACGGCCGTCCGCTCAACCATTATGAGGTCAGCATGGACGGCGGCGGCTGGCGGAACGTGGACAAGGCCACCAGTTTCGACGCCGGCGCCGGCGGTTGGAGCAAGAGCCACACCCTTCGGGTCAGGGCGGTTACCGTGGTGGACGGTCCTGTTGGGTCCGCAACCTCAACATCAGGCGCGGACCCCACGCCGCCGCCGGCACCGACGAAGGTCCGTGTCAAAGCCGCTACCAACAACAGCTGCCCCGGCAAACCCGGAGTTCCAGACCGCTTCGGCTACGTGAACGGCAGCCCGGATTGTGGCGGAAACGACGCGAACTGGGTTTCCTACTCGGACGGCTGGATCAATAGCGCCTGCTGGATGAACATCTACGGCTCCAGCGAAACGTCCAACCCGCCCACCTATTACAAGTGGTACCGGATGGACGGCGGTCCCCACCAAGGCTGGTATGTCAAGCTTGCCACCATCGACATCAGCGGCGCGGATGTCGGCAGATGCTGACAGTTCCAGCAGTCCGCCCGAACACCAACACCTGACCAGCACCAAATATTGAAAAGGACTTAACTTCATGACCATGACCACCGAGCAGGCCGAATGGTTTGCAGGCACTTTCGACAAGCTCGTTGCCAACGTGGGACAAGCCGTCCTGGGTAAGGACCATGTCATCCGGCTGACCTTCACCGCGATGCTGGCGGAGGGCCATGTGCTGTTCGAGGATGCTCCCGGCACTGGCAAGACCATGCTGGCCCGGGCCATGGCCGCCACGGTGCAGGGGTCCAATAACCGCATCCAGTTCACCCCCGACCTCCTCCCCTCGGACGTCACGGGCGTGACCATCTACGACCAGAAAACGCAGAAGTTCGAGTTCCACAAGGGACCGATCTTCAACAACATCGTCCTGGCCGACGAGATCAACCGTGCTTCGCCGAAGACCCAGTCGGCCCTGCTGGAGGTCATGGAGGAATCCCGGGTCACCGTGGACGGCGTCACCTACGAGGCCGGCCGGCCGTTTATGGTGATGGCCACCCAGAACCCGATCGAGCAGGCCGGTACGTACCGCCTGCCCGAAGCGCAGCTGGACCGCTTCCTGATCAAGACCTCCATCGGCTACCCGGACCACGCCTCCACGGTCCAGCTGCTCGGTGGCTCGAACCTGAAGGACCGCTCGAAAGAGATCTCCGCAGTGATCACCACCCAGGCCGTGGCGGACATGGCCGACCTCGCTGCCACCGTGCACGTGGACACGGCGGTCCTTGAATACATTTCCCGGCTCTGCGAGGAGACCCGTAGCGCGCCTGAGACCCGGCTGGGCGTCTCCGTGCGTGGCGCCATCGCCATGGTCCGCGCCGCCAAGGTATGGGCCGCGGGGCAGGGACGGAACTTCGTCCTGCCGGACGACATCAAGGAACTGGCGTCCGTTGTGTGGACGCACCGGTTTGTGATGGACGCGGAGGCTGAGTTCTCCGGCGCCACCGCCGAGGCTGTGCTGGCGCGGGTTCTCTCTGACATCGCGGCACCGCAGCAGCGCGCCGCCGTCTGACGCTCCGACGGAGCTCCAGACCACCAACTGACCAGCGCGAACAAAGGCACGTTTATGTCCAGCAGCACTCCGTTGACCCGGCTTGCTGAACGTCTCCGGCAACCCTCCCACCGGAACGGCAGACCCACCAGGTTGCATCCCTCATCCGTCTGGGCCGAAGCCACCGGTACCGCCGCACTCGCCCTCACACCCGCATGGGAGAAGGTCCGCGTCCTGTGGCTGCGCTACGTGTGGCCGGTCCTGTCGGTGGTCAGTGTCCTGGGCTGGTCGGTTCTGGCCGCCTCCATCCTGCTGTGGACCGCCGGCCAGGCCTTCGGTTGGCAAGAGGCCAAAGCCGCGGCCATCGCGGCGTTTGTCCTTTTCCTGATTGCCATCGGGTTCATCCTGGGCCGGTCCTCTTACGGCGTGATCCTGGACCTTGCCCGGACCCGCGTGGCCGTGGGGGACAGTGCGGTCGGAAGCATCGCCGTCTCCAACACCTCGGCCCGGCCCCTGCTGCCGGCCGCCCTGGAACTGCCGGTGGGCAACGCCACCGCGGTCTTCCACCTGCCCAGGATGAAGCCCGCGCAGGTGCACGAGGACCTTTTCACCATTCCAACCGCCCGCCGCGCCGTCATCGTGGTGGGCCCTGTCCGCTCCGTCCGGGCCGACCCCCTGCACCTCCTCCGCCGCCAGGTGCTGTGGACGGAACCGGAGGACCTGTTTGTGCACCCGAAGACGGTGGCCCTGGCCGGTTCCGCCGCCGGATTCATCCGCGACCTCGAGGGCATGCCCACCACTGACCTGTCCAGCGCGGACGTGTCCTTCCATGCCCTCCGTGACTACGTACCGGGCGATGACCGGCGGCACATCCACTGGAAGACCACCGCCCGGACCAACAAGCTGATGGTGCGCCAGTTCGAGGAGACCCGGCGCGCCCACCTGGCCATCTCGCTGTCCATCAACACGGACGAGTACGCGTCAGAGCAGGAATTCGAAATGGCCATCTCCGCGGCTGCCTCGATCGGCCGGCAGGCCATCCGGGAACAGCGCGAACTGGACGTCCTGACCCAAGAGGGGCCGCTACGCTGCGAAACCGGACGGAACATGCTGGACGACATGACGCGGATCGCCGGGGCACCCATGCGCCGGACCGCCGTCGACCTCGCCCGGACCCTGGCCGACACCGTCCCCAACGCGTCCGTGGTCTTTTTTGTTGTCGGCAGCAACGTGACGCCCGCCCAGCTCCGTTCGGCCGCGGCCTCCGTGCCGCTCGGCGTCAGGAGTCTGGCCGTTCGCCTCCAAATCGGTGCCGCCCCGGGCCGCGCGAACATCGCGGACCTGACAGTGCTGACGCTCGGCGACCTCGCTGACCTCGCCATCGTCCTCAGGAAGGCGGCCGCATGAGCTCCGCACCGGATCTCCGGCCGCGCCCGCAGCAGCGGCAGTACGAATCATCGTTCGCCGACGGCCGGCCGGTCTGGCATTTTGTGCTCGACGCCGGCGCCCTCACCGTCCTGCTGGGGTTGGGCCTGCTGGGCTTCAGCCTCAGCTTCGGCGGTGACCCCTACTACTTAGTCTCGGGCTCCGGCGGTATCCTCCTGGGCCTCGGCATCGCCGCCGCCAACGCGCACCTTCGCCTGGGGTTACTGATCACCACGGCCCTCGCACTCGGCGCGTACCTGGTGTTCGGCACGCTCCTCGCAGTCCCGGATGCGGCGATCGCCGGCTTTGTTCCCAGCCTTGACTCCTTGCGGACCCTGCTCCTGGGCGTTGTGTTCGCCTGGAAGGACATGCTCACGGTGGGCGTTCCGGTGGGGTCTGCCGGCGGCGTCCTGATCGTCCCGTTCCTGAGTTCGCTGCTTACTGCATTGGTGGCCGGCATCCTCACATGGCGGCTGAAATCCCCATACTGGCCGCTGCTTCCCGTTCTGGTGCTGTTCGTTACAGGTATCGCGTTCAGCACCAACGCCGCCTTCCTCACGGTGGAACGCGGCATCGGGCTTACCATCATAGGGATCGCCTGGGCCACGTTCCGCCGCGACGCGCTGCGGCGCAGCGACACCCGCAAAGTGTCGGTCAACCGTCCGCAGACCGATGCCGCCACGGCCCAGCGGGCCAAGCTCCGCCGGCTGGGCACCGCAGCCGCCGTGATCGCCGCAAGCGTCGCCATTACTGCGGTGACGGCGCCCCTGGTCACCGCCGGCGGTGACCGGAAGGTCCTGCGCAACGTGGTGGTCCCGCCGTTCGACCCCAAGGACTACATCACACCCCTGGCCAGCTTCCGGACGTTCGTCAAGGACAAAAAAGACGACATCCTGTTTGTAGTCAAAGGACTGCCCCGGGACGGCCGGGTCAGGCTGGGGGCCCTGGATGCCTTCAACGGAACCAACTACAACATGGACCCCCACGGCTCCGGCAGCTTCAGCAAAGTGGGGGACACCGAATCCATTAACACCCTGGCCGACACCTCGGGCATCGTCCCGTCGAATGACTACTCCATTGACATCACCATCGGGGACTACCAGGGCTATTTTGTCCCGGGCGGCCGGAAGACCACCGGCCTGAGCTTTGACCAGAGTGCTTCCGCGGCGGCGTCGGGTCTCTACTTCAACGCTGGCACCGACACCGCTGTGACCACACAGGGCCTTTCCAAAGGCGACACCTACAGCGTCCAGGTGTCCGATCCGGTGAAGCTCGAACACGGCCAGCTGACCCAGTACGACTTCGCGAAGATCACGATGCCGGACGCCGTCGAGGTCCCTCCGGTGGTGGGGTCACAGGCCAACGACCTCTCAGCCGATGCGCCCACCGCGATTGACCGGGTCCGCCAGATCGAGGCACATTTCCAAAAGACGGGTGCCTTCAGCAACGGCCTGGTCGCTGACGGCCAGCTGCCCAGTGTGTCCGGCCACAGCTCGTCGCGGATCAGGAACCTCCTGACCGCCAAGCAGATGCTCGGCGATGACGAGCAGTATGCCGTGTCCATGTCGCTGATGCTCCGCCACCTGGGGATCCCGTCACGGGTGGTCATGGGCTTCTACCCCGATCCGACCAGCCCGGAGAACGGTGCCGGTGAGGTAAAGATCACCGGCAAGGACGTCCACGCCTGGGTTGAGGTGGCGTTCGACCGGGTGGGGTGGGTCAGCTTCGACCCCACGCCTCCCAAGGACAATGTCCCCATCCCGCCGGACCCCGAAAACAAGTCCAAACCCAAGCCGCAGGTGCTGCAGCCGCCGCCCCCGCCGCAGGAACCGGCCGACCTGCCGCCGGACTCCTCGCCGGACGCCCTGGACGCCGACGAAAAGAAGAATAATCCGTGGCTCTTCTGGGGTGCCCTTCTGGGGGCCCTGGGCATTGCCCTGATCCCGCTGTCCATCCTGGCGCTGCCGCTGCTGCTGATCGCGCTCCTGAAATCACGGCGCCGGAAGGCCCGCCTCACCGAGGGGCACCCTGCACAGCGGGTGGGAGGCGGCTGGAACGAGGTGGTGAGCCTCGCCACGGACATGGGTGCCGGCATCGACATGCGTGCAACCCGTCGTGAAAGCGCGGTGGTGCTCGCTGACTCGTTCCCGGCCACCGGTCAGACCACCACCACGCTCGCGCACCGTGCGGATGCCTCCATCTTCGGCGCCGGACAGCCCAGCGAGGAGGAAGTTCAGGAATACTGGACCATCGTGGACGGCTCGCTGAAGGAGATGACCGGGAGTGTAGGGTTCTGGCGGCGCCAGCAGGCCCGCTTCTCGCCCCGGTCGCTGCTGGCCGATGGCCGCAACGCCCTTAAGCTGCGTGGCGCCAGGCTTGGGATAAGTCCGCTGGTGCGTCCTTCCGGCCACGGTTCCACCGGATGGCGGTCCGCCACCGGTAGGGTGGAGACCGGTCCGGACACTGCCCAAAATCCGAATCCGGCAGTTCAGGAAAGCGGAGCCGGGACCGCGGCGTCTCAGCCTGATGAGTCCACCGTTCTCCGGAAACCTGGCAGGAAGAACCCCACTGAATCATGATGAACGAGGCCGAGCGCTGCCAGCGGTGCCAGCAACTGATCCGGGGTGGCGCCACGTTCTGCACGGCATGCGGTGCTCCGCTGCCCAACAGGGCGGCACGCAGCGGACTCACCGTGGACCACGCGCAGCGGGCTGTGATGGACCGTTCGGCGGCGCACGCCAGCCAGAATCCCGGTACTATCCCGGTAGTACAAACGGCTCCAGGGGGAGGAACGGGAATGGCAGCCAATCTTGAGCTTGCTCCGGCCACGGCGGGGAAACGGCTCGGCGCAGCAGTGCTCGACTGGCTGGCCCCCGTCGCGGTGCTGGTGGTGACTTTCGCCATCGGGTTCGCGGGAATCACCCGCACGCAAAGCGGCGGCTTCATCATCTATGACACCGGTTCGCTGGTACTGTTCGGCAGCATCGGCCTGGGGCTGACGCTGGTGTATCTGGTGGTGCTGATGGGCATGGAGGCCCGCTCCGGGAAGACCCTCGGCAACCATGCCATGGGCATCCGCAGCGCTGACAAGGATGGTTACGCCCCCGGCGGCGGAGGAGTGTTCCTGCGCGGCGTCATCACAGGCGCGGGCATCATCCTGGCGCTCCTGGCCGCACTGGCTGTCGTCATCTTCAAATGGTTCGATGTGGCCGTCTTCATCCTCGGCCCGCTGCTGTCGATCGGCGCCGTGTGGGCCGTCCTTGTGGTGGTTTCCAACACGTGGGACCGCAACGGCAGACTCCGCGGCTGGCATGACACCGCCGCCAAAACACTGGTGTTCGACGTCAAGGACGGCCGCAACCCCATCACCTCCGGCGGCATCCAGGGACCGTACAGTTTCGCGCCCCTGGACCTCCCTCCTGTCCAGCACGTCGCCTCGCCAGTCGCGGGGGCAGCAAAGCCGCCCCAGGTTGTGAACGCCCAGGCGCCCGTCGCCCAGCCACCGGTGCAGCCATGGCAGCCGCCGGCCCAACAACCCGTGCAGCCATACGCGCCGCAGCCGTCCGCACAGCCGTCCTTCGCACCCCAGCCGTACGCGCCGCCGCCGTCGTCCGCTCCTTTTCAGACGCCGCACGCGCAGACTGCAGCCCCGGCGGTTCCCACGCCCGCCGCCCAGTCCCATCCCGATGACGACCTCGACCGTACGCAGATGCGCGGCGGCGCAATGTATGCGGCGCCCGTCGCCGTGCTGCGGATAAAGCTCGACGACGGCCGGGACTTCCAGCTCGACCGCAATGTCCTGGTGGGCAGGAACCCCCTGGGCCAGGCAGGGGAGCAGCAGGCCCAGCTGCTGGCGATCAGTGATCCCGGCCGCTCGATCTCCAAGACACACCTCCACCTGCTGACCGACGGTGCCGGCATTTGGGTGACTGACCGGAACTCCACCAACGGCAGCGCCGTCACCACGCCGGACGGCCTGCGCACGCCGCTGCCGCCGGGCGTGCCCGCTTTTGTCAGCCCGGGATCCACTGTCCACTTTGGTGACCGTTCCTTCCACCTAGGACAGGCATGAACTCCCAGCCCGCCAGTGACCCAGCTGACGCAGACCACGGAACCGGCCTCAGCCTCAGTTACGGCTACGGTACGGACCGTGGGCTGCGCCGCGAATTGAACGAGGATTCCTTCATCGCCTCCGACCCCGTCTTCGCCGTGGCAGACGGCATGGGCGGACACGAAGCCGGCGAGATTGCCAGCGGCATGTGCGTGCGCGCCCTCGCTGCCATGCCACAGCTCGCCACCGGGGAGCGGAGTGTCACTGCGGCAGTGCTCCAGCAATACCTGCTCCGCGCCGACAGCTCCATCCGGGAAGTGACCGGCGCCCGGGCCGGGACCACGCTCACCGGCGCCGTAGTGGTGGAACAGATGGGCATGCCGTACTGGCTGGTCATGAACATCGGGGATTCCCGCACCTACCGGCTGAGCCAAGGGCACTTTGAACAAGTCAGCGTGGACCATTCGGAGGTACAGGAACTCGTGGATGCCGGTGAAATCACGCCGGAGCAGGCCACCGTCCATCCCCGCCGCCACGTGGTGACGAGGGCGCTGGGCACCGGGGACGAGATCGAAGCTGACTACTGGCTCCTGCCCGTGGAAGAGGGCGACAGGATCATGGTCTGCTCCGACGGACTCAATGGCGAACTCACGGACGAGCACATCGCCCGGATCCTGGGCACCGTGGGCCACCCGCAGGACGCCGTGGATGCCCTGATCCAGGCTGCGCTCCGCAACGGTGGACGGGACAACGTCACCGTCATTGTGGTGGACGCCAGGAACGTGATGAACGACGGCGGCGTCGCGATCACTGCGCCGCGCCCCGCCTCTGATGCTGCGGAGGAAGTCACACTGCCCCGGGGACAGATTGTTGACGCCAGCCGGCCACCCGGCCAGGACGACGGAAGAGGGGAACGCTGACATGGCAACCGCAACATATAGTGCGGGCACGTGGCTGGGCGTTGTCCGGGCCAACACAGTTGTCCTCCTGGGGCCCGGGACCCCGCCCGCCCTGGTCCAGTCCCTGTGGGAGCTGCTGGAGCACGCCCCGGAAGTCCACGAAGTACTCCACGCCGTCACCAGCAGTTTCGGCGTTTCGCTGGCGCAGATACCGTCGTTCGGGATAGTGGATTCCGGCGACGCGCTCCGGGTCTTCCTCCGCGGCGGCCTGGACCTGACCGTGCAGTTGCCCGGCGGCTCCCTGGACCTGAACGGGCGGGACGTCACCACCTGGACGGAGCGCCGCCTGGACACCCCCGAGTGGTACCGCATCACTGTAGCCGGGGACGGCCAGCCCGGGGACGTGTTGCCGCTCAGCGAAGGAGTGGTCCTGCTGGAGTCGCTGACAGTGTCGCTCACCGGCAGTCCGGTGGATGAGGCCGTGGCCCCGTCCGGCCTGCCCGCTGAGGACGGGGCACCCACCCTCGCCGGCGCCCTCGCCGGCGCCGTCGTCGTTGGAGCGGATGCTGACCCTGGGTCTGAACCAGCGCCCGTACATGGCCGGGAGGTCTCGGCCGAAACCGTGATGGGGCTCATGGACGATGACGCCAACTTTGCTGCCGAAGCGCCGGAGCCCGGGCCGGACCAGGAGCCCGCTCCGGAGACCCCCGCCCATCCTGATCAGGTCCCGGCCCACGAAATGACCGGCAGCTATGACCACCTCTGGGAACGGACTGTTGTCCGCCGCATCGAGGACGCGGCGGTCCGGGACGAGCCCGAGGAAGATCACGGTGCCCCTGCGGCACCAGCCGACGCGGTGGTGGCACCGGTCGATGCGGCAGAAGCGAATGCACCAGGGCAGTTGGAGGCAGCGGCCAGCCTGGCCCCTGCACAGCCGGCCAGCGAACCGGCAGGTCCACCCGTCACGCCGGCAGCAGCCGCGCCGCCTGCAGCCGCAGCCGCCGCCCGGATGATCGGCGGGCTCATCGACTCGGTCCCGTGGCGGACCGGCGGGAGCACACCTGCGGCCCAGGCACCGCCGCCGTCCAAGCTGCCGGAGTTGAATCTGCCGCCGTCGAATCTGTCCCCTTCGAATCCGCCCACGGCGGACGTGCCGGCAGAAGTCCACGCGGCAGACCCGGCTGCCCTGGACGGGGACCACGACGGCCACACGATCATGAAGAGCGACCTCGCCGGAATGGCCGCGCATCCGGCCCCCGTTCCCGGGCCGGATTCCGCCGCCGGCCCGCTGGTGCTGGCCCGGGTCTGCGACCAGGGACACGCCAACCCGCCCACCCATGCGCGGTGCGCTGCCTGCGGTTCGCCGTTGCCCGCCGATGCCGTCCAGGTGGCCCGGCCACGACTGGGCCGGATGCGGGTCTCGACGGGTGCACTGGTGGAACTTGACCAGTCGCTGGTCATTGGGCGGCAGCCGTCCGTTTCCCGGGTCCACGGTGGTGTTATGCCGAGGCTGGTCCAGGTGGCCAGCCCCAGCGGAGACATCTCGCGCTCCCACGTGGAAGTGCGGCTGGAGGGCTGGCACGTGATGCTCTGCGATCTTAAGGCCACAAACGGCACGGTCCTGGTCCGCGAGGGCCAGCAGCCCCGCCGCCTGGCCCAGAACGAGATGGCCATCGTGCTCGACGGCGACATCGCCGAATTGGGTGACGACATCTCATTGCGTTTTGAGGAGATTCCTTGAGCTCCAAACGGCCGGTTGCGCCGCCGCCCCCCATCCCGGGGTTTACGTACATCAGCCTGCTCGGCTCCGGCGGGTTCTCAGACGTCTACCTCTACGAACAGGATCGGCCGCGCCGGAAAGTGGCCGTCAAGGTCCTTCTGTCGGACCTGAAGACCGAAGGTGCCCGGCGCAGGTTTGAGTCCGAGGCCAACCTGATGGCCCAGCTCTCCTCGCACCCGTACATCGTGACCATCTTCGAGGCGGAGGTCACCGAGGCAGGCCACTCCTACCTGGCCATGGAGTACTGCTCGAGGCCCAGCCTGGACGTCCGGTACCGCCGTCAGCGCTTCAGCGTTGATGAGGTCCTGGCCGTCGGCATCCAGGTGGCCTCCGCCGTCGAGACCGCACACCGGGCCGGCATCGCCCACCGGGACATCAAGCCCGCGAACATCCTCGTGACCGACTACAACCGGCCGGCCCTGACGGACTTCGGGATCTCGGGCACACTGGGCGGTGAGGCCGACGACGACGACGCCGGGATGTCCATTCCGTGGTCCCCGCCGGAACAGTTCGCGGACGGCCCCGTGGACGGCGTAATGGTGGATGTCTGGGCACTGGGCGCCACGCTGTACACACTGCTGGCCGGCAGGTCGCCGTTCGTGATGCCCGGTACTGATAACTCCCAGCGCGAACTGATCTCGCGGATCACCAGCGCGGCATTGCCGCGCCTGGGCCGGGCCGACGTTCCACAGTCACTGGAGCGGGCACTGTCCACGGCAATGGCCAAGTCCGCGGCGTCCCGGTACTCCTCAGCCCACGCGTTTGCCCTCGCCCTGCAGCGGATCCAGGCCGAACTGAACCTTTCGGTCACGCCCTTCGAGGTATTCGAAGAGCCGCAACTGGAAGAAAACCACCCCGATGACGGCTTCGAGGAAACCCGCGTCCGGAGCATCGCGGCCATCGATCCGGAGCGGACCGGCAGCGCCCCTACTTTCCCGGCACGTACCCGGCCGCAGGTTCCGGCCAACCTCTTTGCCGGCCAACTGGCCGGCCAACAGGAGGGCCAGCGGGTGGGCGGCAGCCCGGACGATAGCAGCCCCGCGGGCGAGTGGGCCCAGGCCACGATGCTCCGAGGCAGTGCACCGGCGGCCGAATACGGGTCCGTGCCGGACGCAACTGTCCAGCGCGCAAGGCTCCTTCCTGCACAGTCCGGACAGCAGGCCGGCCTGCCGGCCGCGCCCGGCCACCGGGCGGCGGGGGCCGAGCCCGAGATCGACGCGACGATCAGCCGTCCCGCCCCAGTCGCCGAAACCGCCCCCGAGGCGGCGCCCGACCACGGCAAGCGCAACGTGTGGCTCGCCGCGGCGGGCGGAACGCTGCTGGTCCTCGCCATCGTTGTCGGAATCGTGCTGGCGTCCTCAGCTCCGGCACCGAAGGTCGAAGAGCCCGGCCAAGTCAGCAAACCCCCGGCGGATGCCCTCGACAATGGGACAGTTCCCGACGTCGCGGACCTGGCGGGGACCGTGGACGCTACCGGCAAGGCGACGTTCAGGTGGACTAATCCGCAGCCGAAGTCGGGCGACGCCTATAAGTGGCGGGTCTACGCGTTGGGCAACAACGGCGAGTACCAGTCCGCTGCCGAGCCAACCGCCCAGGTTGCGTTGAATCCGACGGAACCCACCTGTATCCAGGTGATGATCGTCAGGAGCGACGGCGCGTTCTCGCCTTTGGAAGAAGACTCGATCGCCTGCATCCGCAAGTGACGGCAGAGCAGACCGGAAGCGGTAGTGAACGCGGGCACTGCCCAACGAGGAGGCACGGAAAATGGGGGATCTAGCAATAGATTTCTGTGGTGAATGGTACGAACCGTCCGATGAGGAAATCTTCAACATCGGCCGGGAAGGCGATCTTGAAGTGGACGACAACCCGTACCTTCACCGTCAGTTCCTGCAGGTGGCCCGCTACGACGGGATCTGGTGGCTGAGCAATGTGGGCGGGATGCTTTCCGCCACGGTTGCCGACGGTTCCGGCGGGATGCAGGCCTGGCTGTCGCCGGGTGCGCGGATCCCGCTGGTGTTCAGCCACACAAACGTCATTTTCACCGCCGGTCCCACCACATATGAGTTCGCCGTCCACCTCAAGACGCCGTCGTTCCGCCAGGAATCACGGGAGGACGACAGCAACGGCGACACCACAATCGGCCCCGTGGTCTTCACTGACTCCCAGCGGGCCCTCATTGTGGCTCTCGCCGAACCCATGCTCCGGCGGGAAGGGACCGGGTTCAGCGCCATCCCGTCCTCGGCTGCAGCGGCAAAGACCCTGGGCTGGGCACTCACCCGGTTCAACCGGAAGCTGGATAATGTCTGCGACAAACTTGACCGCGTGGGCGTGGTGGGCCTGCGCGGCGGCGGCGGGAAACTGGCCACCAACCGGCGCGCGAGGCTCGTCGAGCACGCCGTCACGTCCCACCTGGTCACGCCCGACGATTTGTACTTACTGGAAAAGATGAGGGGCGTGGACGAAGGATGAGGATCCGGCTGACACTCCGCCGGGACCCGGCGGAAACCAAGGACCTGGCCGTGACCGTCGACGGCCTGGCCACGGTGGCGGATGTCGCCACTCAGCTTTGGGTCGCGGACCCCGACCGCAAGGGATCGCCGGCACCGGAGAACCTTTCGCTTCGCATCGACGAGGCATTTGTGGGCGGCGGCATGCGCGGCAGCGTCCTGACCCGCGCGGACAACCTCCTGGAATCGGGCCTGCGCCCGGGCTCCGTGGTGTCCCTGACCGAGGTCAGCGAACTTTTCAACGCCCCCGGCGCCCACCGCGGACCCGCTGCAGCCACCTTGCGGATCCTTTCCGGGCCCGACGTCGGCCAGGAGTTTTCGCTGCCTTCCGGCACCAGCTACATCGGCCGGGACCGGGACGTGGACATCCGGCTCACGGACCCGCTGACTTCCAAACGCCACGCGCGCATCACCGTGGGCGAGAGCGTGGAGATCGTGGACACGAACTCCGCCAACGGCCTGCTGATGGACGGCCTGCCGGTCACCCGGGCCACCCTGAACTCATCCGACACGGTGACGCTGGGGGAGACCACCGTCACGGTGGTGCCGCTGGGCCGCAACCAGGCGGCAGCACCGACGTCGCCCCTTGTTGATTTCAACCGCTCCCCGCGGGTGGTTCCCCGCTTCGAGGCGCCCAAGCGCGTGCCGCCTGCCGGACCCAAACGTCCGGACCACCAGCCGTTCCCGTACATCATGCTGATGGCGCCGCTGCTCATGGGCGGCATCATGTTCGCGGTCACGCGGAACATCCTGTCGGTGGTGTTCATGATGATGATGCCGCTGTTCATTGTGGGTCATTATGTTGACCACAAGATGCAGACCAGGCGCCAACAGAAGGAGCAGCTCAAACAGTTCCGGGAGTCCATGGCTGCGTTCCGCCAGGACATCACCGAATTGCAGCACGTCGAACGCGCAGTCCGCCTGCAGGAAGCGCCTTCCGTCAGTGACACCGTGGATTCCATCTACAAACTCGGTCCGCTGCTGTGGACCCACCGTCCCGAGCACACCGGTTTCCTGGGCCTGCGGTTCGGGCTCGGCACCGGTACATCGCGCATCCTGTTCGAGGAACCCAACAGCAACGACACCGAAGCTGAGTTCATGCGCGAGATCCAGGACTGCCTGAAGCAGTTCAGGGACATCGAGGGTGTCCCCGTGGTCTCCCAGCTGCGCGACGCCGGGTCCTTCGGCGTGGCCGGGGCCCGGGGCCTGGTGGACGACGTTGCCCGCGGCATGGTCCTGCAGTTTGTGGGGCTGCATTCGCCCGCGGAGGCCGTGGTGACAGCCATTACGTCGGCGCAGTCCCGGCAGCGCTGGGACTGGCTGCAGTGGCTGCCCCACGTGGGCTCCGGCCACAGCCCCCTCAACGGCGACCACCTCGCTGCCGGTTCAGCCAGCGGCTCCTCCCTCGTGGCCAGGCTCGAGGACCTGCTCGACGCACGCGAAGCCATGGCCAAGCGCTCCACCCCCGAACACCGCGGATCTGTGGACCCGGCCAAGGACGAAATCCCGGCGCCGGTGCTGCCGGCGGTCCTGGTCATCGTCGAGGACGACGCTCCGGTGGACAGGGGCAGGCTGACCCGCCTGGCCGAGCGAGGGCCGGATTCCGGCGTCCACGTCATGTGGGTGGCCACCGACATCCAGGCGCTCCCTGCCGCCTGCCGGGACTTTATGGTGGTGGACGGAGAAAACGGCACCACCACGGGGCAGGTGCGGCTGGGACGGCACACGTACCCCGTGAGCTGCGAAAGCCTCGACGCCGAAGTGGCCGCCCAGCTGGCCCGGATGCTGGCGCCCGTGGTGGACGTTGGCAAGCCTGTCAGCGACGACTCCGACCTGCCCCGTGCGGTGTCCTACGCCACCCTGATCGGCAAGGACTTCCTGGACAACCCGCAGGCCGTGGCGGAGCGCTGGGTCGAGAACAATTCAGTCCATGCCTCCGCGGTTCCCAACCGGAAGGACAATGGGACCCTCCGGGCGCTGGTGGGTTCCAAGGGGATAGAGCCGCTTTACCTGGACCTGAAGAACGAGGGCCCGCACGCGCTGGTCGGCGGCACCACCGGCGCCGGCAAATCAGAGTTCCTGCAGTCCTGGGTCATGGGCATGGCTGCCGCGTACAGCCCGGACCGCGTGAGCTTCCTGTTTGTGGACTACAAGGGCGGGGCGGCGTTCGCCGATTGCCTCAGCCTGCCCCATACCGTGGGCCTGGTCACCGACCTGTCCCAGCACCTGGTCCGCCGTGCCCTGACCTCCCTCCGTGCCGAGCTGCACTATCGCGAGCACCTGCTGAACCGGAAGAAGGCCAAGGACCTGCTCGGGCTCCAGCGCGAAGCCGACCCGGAAGCACCGCCCTACCTCATTATCGTTGTGGACGAATTTGCGGCGCTGGCCACCGAGGTCCCCGAATTTGTGGACGGCGTAGTGGATGTTGCTGCCCGTGGCCGGTCCCTGGGCCTGCACCTGATCCTGGCCACGCAGCGTCCCGCCGGCGTCATCAAGGACAGCCTGCGCGCCAACACCAACCTCCGGGTGGCCCTGCGCATGGCGGATGAGGATGACGCCACCGACATCCTCGGCGTGCCTGATGCGGCATACTTCGACCCGTCCATCCCGGGCCGCGGCGCCGCCAAGACCGGGCCCGGCCGCATCCAGGGGTTCCAGACCGGCTATGCCGGCGGCTGGACCACGGAGAAGCCCCAGCGTCCGCAGATCGACGTCGTGGAAATGGCCTTCGGGTCAGGGCCCAGCTGGGAGGCTCCTGCGCCGGAAAAACCCGTCAAGGAAGCCCCGGCCGGCCCCAACGACATCGCCAGGATGACCACCAACATCGTCCGGGCAGCGGAATCGCTGGCCATCAGGCCGCCGCGCAAACCGTGGCTGGACGAGCTGGCCAAGACGTACGACTTCTCCAAGCTCCCGAACCCCCGGACGGACGAACGGCTGCTGCTGGGCGTGGCCGATGATCCTGCCCGCCAGGAACAGCCCACTGTGTTCTACGAGCCGGACCAGGACGGCAACATGGCCGTCTACGGCACGGGCGGCTCCGGAAAGTCCGCTGCCCTGCGCGGCATTGCGATTGCCGCCGCCGTCACGCCCCGGGGCGGGCCCGTGCACATCTACGGGATAGATTGCGGTTCCTCCGGACTGAAGATGCTCGAAGAGTTGCCGCACGTCGGCGAGATCATCAACGGTGACGACGTCGAACGCGTGGGCCGGCTGCTTCGCCTGCTCCGGGACATCGCCGACGAGAGGTCCGCCCGGTTCGCCGAGGTCAGGGCCTCCACCATCGTGGAATACCGGACCCTGGCCAACCGCCCGGACGAGAAGCGGATCTTCGTGCTGCTGGATGGCATCTCGGCGTTCCGTGAGACGTACGAATTCAGCCGTCTGTCCGCGCTCTGGGATATCTTCCTGCAGCTGGCCACCGACGGCCGTCCCTTGGGGATCCACCTGGTCGTCACCGGTGACCGGCCCAACGCTGTACCGGCGACGTTGCTGGCCTCCATCCAGCGCCGGCTGGTGCTGCGGCTGACGTCCGAGGACGACTACATGTCCATGGACGTCGCCAAGGACGTCCTCACCAGCTCCTCACCGCCCGGGCGCGGCATACTTGGCGGCTACGAGGTCCAGCTGGCCGTCCTGGGCGGTAACTCCAACCTGGCGCTTCAGGCCCGCGAAGTCCACAAGCTCAGCCAGGCGATGCTGCGCCAGGGGCTGGAATCGGCACCCAAAATCCAGCGGCTTCCCGAACTGGTGGACTTGGATGTGCTGCCTGCCGGCAGCGCGGACCTGCCCGTCATCGGTGTCGACGACGAAACCCTGCAGCCGGCCGGGATCATGGCCCAGGGACCGCTGCTGCTGGCCGGACCGCCAGGCGCCGGCAGGACGGTGGCGCTGGTGACCCTGGCGTACGCGCTGCGCCGCTCCAATCCGGACACAGAGCTGGTGTACATCGGCTCGCGCCGGTCCGCGGTGGCGTCGCTGCCGCTCTGGAACCGTTCGGTGGTGGGTGCCGATGACCTGGCCGAGATCGTCGAGGACCTCACAGAGCACTCTTCCGGGAACCCCGGGAAGCTGGCGATCTTCATCGAGGGCCTGACCGAGTTCACGGATACCGTGGCGGAATCAGGCGTGTCGCAGCTCGTGTCGGCGTCCATCAAAGCCGATCAGTGGGTCATCGGGGAATCGGAAACGTCAACCTGGTCCTCGGCCTGGTCACTGGCCCAGCCTTTCAAATCCGGACGCCGGGGCCTGCTCATCAACCCGGGCGACATCGAAGGGGACAGTCTCCTCAACACGTCACTGGGGCGCGTCAGCCCGGAATTCATACCTGGCCGCGGCTACATCGTGGGACGTGGCAAGGCGCGGAAACTGCAGATCGCCCTGCCGCCGGAAAACAGGGGCTGAGCCGTTGCTTGCCACGGGCCCGCAAATCCAATGGATTTGCGGGCCCGTGGGCGTTGTAGGAGACTACCGGAAACACTGTTCGCTGCGGCAAGGGGGTGCCGCGCGCTGTCGAAAAGGTGACCATGATCCGATCTTCATCCGTGCTCCGCGACGCGTCCGCTGCTGCGGCCGTTGCGGTGCTGGCGCTCCTGGTTGGCCTTTCTGCGGCGGCCCCGGCGCAGGCCGACAACGGTGAAAATGGCAAAATGCCCTGTTTGGTGCTGTGTGGCCCGGCCGACGACCCGACGCCGCCCAGTCCGGGCAAACCAACGGAGACGCCCTCGCCGCCGGCCCCAGTGATCGAGCCCCCGGCACCGCCGCCCGCGCCCGTGGTGCCCGCCCCGGAACCGGTTCCCACCCTCTCCCCGGAACCGAGCGTTTCGCCGGCTGAGGAATCGACGTCGGCCGCGCCCAGCACCACCATCGCCAGCCCGCCGTCGTCGTCCGCAGGCCCGTCCACGGAATCGAACTGGAACAAGCCCATCACCAAATCGGTCAAGCCCACGCAGGCCGCCGCTGTTTCCCGGAACGACGGCTCCGGCCTCTTCGGCGGCCCCGGATTGCTGGCCATTATGGCGGGCGTGCTGCTGGTGGGAGTCTCAGGCCTGGCCTTCGCTTTGTGGAGCAGGAACCGCCTCGCCTCGCACTGACCTGGTCCCGCACGCCACCCGCTTCCGTGGCGAATGGTCAGGCACGCACACCCCGGCGCATGGGCGTTTGGGCGCATTGTCGGGGCTGTAGGGCAAGATAGGTCTGTGAGCACAGCACCGGTCCCCGCAGAGGAAACAGCAAACAGTACTGAGGAACTTCCCGAACCGGACGCCGTCCCCGCCGGGTCAGTGCGCGAAGAATACGAAAACCTGACGGACCTGGTCAGGAAGTACCGGTTTGCGTACTACCAGGAGGACGAACCCCTGGTCTCGGACGCTGAATTCGACGAACTGTTCCGGCACCTGGAGGAGATCGAGGCACTGCATCCGGAGCTGGTAGCCAATGATTCGCCCACGCAGGAGGTTGGCGGGGAAGTCTCAGCCGCGTTCGCCGCCGTAGAACACCTGCAGCGGATGTACAGCCTCGAGGACGTCTTTTCCCTGGAGGAGCTGGAAGCGTGGATCACCAAGGCTGAGGCCGGCGTCAGCAAGCTGGGGGACACCGCCCAGCTGGCGTGGCTCACGGAACTGAAGATTGACGGCCTCGCGGTCAACCTGTTGTACCGCGACGGGAAACTGGTCAGGGCCGCCACGAGGGGTGACGGAACCACTGGTGAAGACATCACCCACAACGTCCTGACGATCAAGGAAATCCCGACGGAACTGACGGGCACCGGATTTCCCGCAGTGGTGGAAATCCGGGGCGAGGTCTTTATCCCCTCGAAGGCTTTTGCGGAATTCAATGAGGCACTGATCGAAGCCGGCAAGGCGCCGCTGGCCAACCCCAGGAATGCTGCGGCCGGTTCGATCAGGCAGAAGGATCCTGCGGAAACCGCCAAGCGTCCGTTGCGGATGTTTGTCCACGGTATTGGTGCGCGCGAAGGGCTCGAAACCCTGAGCCAGTCCCAGACCTACGCCGTGCTGGAACAGTGGGGCCTTCCCGTCAGTCCGTATTTCGAGGTTCTCGGTGGCCTGCCGGAGGTCCTGGCCTTCATCAAGCGCTATGGCGAGCAACGGCATACCCTGATGCACGAAATCGACGGCATTGTGGTCAAAGTCGACGATCTCGCCACGCAACGTGCCCTCGGCTACACATCACGCGTTCCCCGCTGGGCCGTCGCCTACAAGTACCCGCCGGAGGAAGTCCACACCAAACTTCTGGACATTGCAGTCAACGTTGGACGCACTGGACGCGTCACCCCGTTCGGCATCATGACGCCCGTCAAGGTGGCCGGGTCCACTGTGGAGATGGCCACGCTTCACAACCAGGACGTCGTCAAGGCCAAGGGTGTGAAGATCGGCGACATCGTTGTCCTGCGGAAGGCCGGGGATGTCATTCCGGAAATTGTGGGGCCGGTGCTCGCCCTGCGCGACCAGCAGAAACCGCCCGTGCGGGACTTCGTGATGCCCACCGCATGCCCGGCCTGTGGCACGCCGCTGGCACCGGCCAAGGAAGGTGACGTGGACATCCGCTGCCCCAACGCCCGCTCCTGCCCGGCGCAGCTTCGGGAGCGCGTCTTCCACCTGGCCGGGCGCGGCGGCTTCGATATCGAGGCCCTGGGCTGGGAGGCAGCCATCGCGCTGACCTCCGGACCGGGTGCGGATCCGGCCACCAACGGCGGAAGGGTGGAACCGGCCGGCGACGGCATCCTGACCAGTGAGTCCGCTCTGTTTGAACTGGCTGCGGATTCCGGACTGGACGAGCTGCGGAACAAACTGGCAGATGTGAAGGTCTGGCGCGAGAAGCGCACCAAGGGCGTGGGCACGGGTACGTGGGACCTGGTCCCGTACTTCTGGTCTCGAGCCACCGCCAAAACACCGTCCAAGCCCACGGCAACCACGAACAAGCTCTTCGACGAACTGACCAAAGCAAAGGCCCAGCCACTGTGGCGGGTGTTGGTTGCCCTGTCCATCCGGCACGTTGGTCCGCGCGCCTCAAGGGCCCTGGCCACGGCGTTCGGCACCATGGACGGCATCCGGAAGGCCTCCGAGGAAGACCTGGCCCACGTGGACGGCGTTGGCCCAACCATTGCGGCCGCACTGAAGGAGTGGTTCGCCGAGGACTGGCACGTGGAAATCGTTGACCGCTGGGCCGCGGCCGGGGTCCGCATGCAGGACGAGCGCGACCAATCCATGCCGCGGACCCTGGAAGGGTTGACCCTTGTGGTTACCGGCTCCCTGCCGAACTTCAGCCGGGACGAGGCGAAGGAAGCGATCCTCATCCGCGGAGGCAAAGCCGCGGGCTCGGTCTCGAAAAACACCAGTTATGTGGTGGCCGGCGAAAGCGCAGGCACCAAACTGGACAAAGCCGAACAGCTCGGAATTCCCGTGCTGGACGAGGACGGCTTCCGGGAACTCCTTGCGAACGGTCCGGCGCCTGCCGGGGGAGCCACGCCCACACCGACATCCACAGAATCAGAAGAGGCAGCCGAATGAACCAGCAGGACCGCACCACCGAACTGCTTGCGGTGGCCCGGCAAGCAGCCGCCGCCGGCGCCGCCGTGCTGGCTTCCCGCAATGGCGAAACGCTGGATGTCAGCAACAAAGGCGACGCCGGCGACTGGGTTACGGCCTTTGATGTCGCCGCTGAGAATGCGGTTCGGGATGCCATCACGGCCGCCCGCCCACAGGACACCATCACGGGCGAGGAACATGGGACCACCCGCCCCGCTGCCCCCACCGGCTATCGCTGGTCCATCGACCCGCTGGACGGTACCACCAACTTCATCCGGAACATCGTCTACTACGCCACTTCCGTGGCAGTGGCGGATTCCGACGGCGTCTGGCTGGCCGGCGTCGTCAACGCCCCGGCGCTGGGCCGCGTCTACTACGCTGCCCGCGGCCAGGGTGCGTGGCTGGAAGAGAGCGGCCGGGTGACCCGGCTCCAGGGCCCGGTGCCGGACCGTGCCGGGCAGATCCTCGCCACCGGCTTCAGTTACGACCCCGCCATACGCTCCGAACAGGCTGCACTGCTGGGTAGCCTGATGGACGGATTCGCAGACGTCCGGCGGCTGGGCTCCGCAGCGCTGGACCTCTGCATGGTGGCTGACGGGACCCACGACGCCTACGGAGAACGCGGGCTCAACGAACATGACTTCTCCGCCGGTGCGCTGATTGCCGAGGAAGCCGGCTGCTGGGTCCGGCGTCCCCGGCTGGCCAGTCCGCTGGACGGCGGACCCGCGGACGAGGACAGGCTTGCCGCCTGGACCTGCGCCGGGACCTTGGCCTTGTCCGGCAAGTTTCCGCTGTGACGCTGTTGCGCCACTAGCATTGTCAGGTGCAATCGCAAATAACCATCCGACCGGCCGTTGAGGCAGACTTCCAGGCCATCGCCAGGATCACCGTGGACTCGTACCTGGCAGCGGGGTATTTCGACAGCGCGGACCATCCCTATATGCAACAGATCCAGGACGTTGCCGCCCGTGCGGCGAAGGCCACCATCTGGGTTGCCGAGCGTGACCGGCAGGTCCTGGGATCCGTGACTCTCGCGCTGGCAGGTGAACCGTTCGCGGACATCGCCCTGCCGGATGAGCTGGAGTTCCGGATGCTGGTGGTGGATCCCACGGTCCAGCGCAGCGGCGCAGGCAAGGCCATGGTGGAAGCCATCATTGAGCATGCCAAATCGCTGGAGGGGATCACCGGCGTGGCTCTCACCACCGGCGGGACCTGGGAGAGTGCCCATGGCCTCTACCGGAAGACAGGCTTCAAACGTGTCCCCGAGCGTGACTGGCTGATTCCGGGCACCGACATAAAGCTGCTGGTTTACCGGCTTGATGTCCAGTCAACCTAAAGTGGTGCCGACTCATTTTCGGCACTGAAAGGCCCACCATGCGCAAAACATTCGGCACCGGCTCCGTCTGGGAGCAGACCCTCGGCTACTCCCGCGCCGTCCAGGTGGACAACACGCTGTACATCTCCGCCACGGCCGCCAGCGGCGAGGACGGAATTGTGGGCGAGGACTTCTACACGCAGACCCAGTACATCCTGCAGAAGCTCGGCGTGGTCCTGGCCGATGCCGGTTTCAGCTTCGACGACGTGGTCCAGTCCAAGCTGTACCTGACGGACATCGGCAAGTGGGAAGAAGCCGGCCGCGCCCATGGCGAGGTCTTCGGCGAGATCCGCCCCACCCTCGCCCTGGTGCACGTCCTGCCGTTCCTTGACCCGAAGATGCTCGTCGAGATCGAGCTCGTGGCGCAGAAGAGCGCCAACTAGGAAGCCTCCCGCAGTCCGTTCGCGCTCAAGGGGGCGCCGCTACTGGGCCGGGAGGCTGTAGCGGTGCTCCGGGCGTCCGGTGGTCCCGTAACGCAGTTGGATGTCGACGGCGCCGTCGTCGGCCAGCGAGGACAGGTACCTTTGTGCCGTGGCCCGGGAAACCCCTACGCGGGTGGCCACTTCCACCGCCGAATACTGCTCGCCGGCCACCAGCGATTCCAGCACCGCGGCCTCGGTGGCCGAGCGGGGCTTGGCCGTTGGCGCCACGTCCCCGGGGATCAGTGCCCGCTTGGCCCGCTCCACGGAGCCCTGGTCCAGAGGCCCGGGCTGGCCCAGCAGCCTGCGGTACCGGGCATACGAACGCAGCTGCTGCGACAGCGACTCGGCAGTAAAGGGCTTCAACAGGTAGCCAAGGGCGCCGCGGCGGAACGCTTTCCGCAGCGACTCGGTGTCCGACGCGGCACTGAGGATCATGGTGTCCACGTCGAGCTGCTGCAGCAGGTCGAGCCCTGAGGCGTCCGGCAGGTAAACATCCAGCAGCACCAGGTCCGGGCGGAGACTGTGGACCGCCTGCAGGGCCAGGGACGCCGACCCCACCGGCGCCAGCGCAAGGAAACCCGCCACCGAATCCACATACGCGGCATGCAGCTTGGCCACGTGGAAATCGTCATCCACAATCAGCACCCTGAAATCCTCAGGCATCATTGTCCTCTTCCCCAGCCAAATCCTTGGTCCCCGAAGGTGTCCCGGCCGTTGTGCGTGGCAGGGAAGCCATAAACACGGCCCCGGGTCCGCCCGTTGTCCCCGGCTCCAGCAGGCGGACGTCCCCGCCGCGGCGCCGCGCCAGCTTCCGGGCGAGGGCCAGGCCCAGCCCCTGCCCGCTGCTGGTCCCGGCGGCGGCAGCCGCCGAAGCCACCGATACAGGGCCGGCTGCGGTCGTAAAACCTTCTGCAAAGACCACTTCCGGATCCGTCCCGGCCGCGAGCCCGTCACCGGAATCGGCGACGACGATGTGCAGCGTCCCGCCGTCGTCGTGCGGTTCATCCAGCACCTCCAGCTCCACCCAGCGTTCCGGGGAGGAACCGGCGACGGCGGCGTTTACGGCGTTGTCTATCAGGTTGCCCAGCACCGTGGTCACGTCCTGCGGCTCGGTGACCTGGCCGCGGACCAGGGTTTCGGGCCCGATCCGCAGCGTAATACCGCGCTCATCAGCCTCCACCCCCTTGGCACCCACAAAGGCCTGCAAGTACGGGTCCTGCAACAGTTCCGCCTGGTCCACCGGAAACTTCAGCGGCCCCTTCGCGACCAGCCCGGCCAGGTAATCGCGGACCTGCTGGTGCTGCCCGATGCTCATCAGGCCGGCGATGGTATGCAGCTGGTTGGCGAATTCGTGGCGCTGCGCGCGCAGGGCCGTGGACATGGTTCCCACGGCGTCGAGCTGCCGGGTGAGCTGCTGGAGTTCGGTGCGGTCCCGGAGCATCACCACCCAGCCCAGGTCCTCGCTTCGATGCAGGGCCTTGCGCGCGCTGGCCACCAGGACACTGCCTCCGGCTACCAGCGCAATGGCGTCCGCCTCCGCCGCGTCCGGCCGGGTCAGCGCCTTGAGCTGCCAGGGCACCGGAGCGTCGGCCCACGGCGTCCCGGAAAGGTCCGGCTGCTCGAGAAGGCGCTGCGCGGCCGCGTTGAACACGCTGATCCTGCCGTCGGACGAAACGCCGATGACGCCGTCGTCCACGCCCTGCAGAACGGCCACCTGGTCGTGGACCAGCGTACTGATTTCCTCAGGCTCGAGGCCCACTGTCAGGCGCTGGAGCCGGCGCCGCAGCAGGAACGAAGCCAGCACTCCCGTGAGCAGCGCTCCGCCAGCGGTGAGGAAGATCGGGACGATGTCGCGGGCCAGGCTTTGGCCCAGCGATTCCATTGAGTAGCCAACGCTGACAATTCCCACCACGGTTGTGGAGGACTCTGGTGCATAGATGGGCACCTTGGCACCTGCTGACGGGCCGAGGGTCCCGGTGTTCCGCGTGGTCTCTTCCTGGCCGGCAAGCGCCACCGAGGGATCAGTGCTCACGTGCTCGCCGAGGAGGGCAGGGTCCGGATGGGCCAGGCGAAGGCCGGTTTCGTCGGTGATCGCCACAAAGAAGGCGCCAGTGCGGAGGCGGGCTGCCTCTGCGGCGGCCTGCACGGGCCCGGCGTCCAGCACGGGAGCCGGCGGCGTGCCCTCTTCTTTGCTGATGGCCTCGACGGCGGAGCGTATGCCCGGATTTGAGGCCACAGTCCGGGCGAGGGTCAAAGCCTGGTTCTCGGCCTCGTTGCCGATCCGCCCGGACACCAGCCAGGCGTGGACGGCGCCGCTGAGCAGCACCACGAGCAGCACAACGCCCAGCTGCAGGAGCAGCGTCTGGGTGGAGAAGCGCATGGCGGGCCGTGGCATCCGGGCTCCTTCCGCCGTCGTACGCGCCGGTATGTGCAGGGGCAGCCCGGGCGCTGGAAATCAAAGTGCTTCTGCCATCCTAGGCTGTGAGCACAATGCGCAAAATGCTACGAATAAGCAGTATGCCAATCAATTGGGCCAAAGGCACTGCCGTGACGTCCACCACCCTAATGTCTGTAGCACACGTCACACTGCGGTGGCGTTGTTCACATGAAGGAGCCGGCCGTGCTGGTATTACTTGGATTCGTAATGATCGCGGTATTCATGGTGCTGATCATGACGAAGAAGCTGACGCCAGTACTGGCGCTGATCATCGTCCCCACCGTTTTTGGCCTGTTCGCAGGTGCCGGACTGGGTATCGGGGACATGGTCCTGGAGTCCATGAAGTCCATGACGTCCACGGCGGCGCTCCTGATGTTCGCCATTATCTACTTCGGCCTGATGATCGACGTCGGACTGTTCGACCCGCTCGTGAAGTTCATCCTCCGCAAGCTCGGCAATGACCCCGCCAAGGTAGTGCTCGGCACCGCGATCCTCGCGGCCGCGGTCTCCCTGGACGGCGACGGCTCCACCACCTTCATCCTCACTACGGCCGCCATGCTCCCGGTCTACCTTCGCCTCAAGATGAGCCCCGTAGTCCTCACCTGCGTGGCCGGCCTGGCCAACGGCACCATGAACATCCTGCCGTGGGGCGGCCCCACCGCCCGTGCTGCCACCGCGCTGCACCTGGACGTCAACGACGTTTTTGTCCCCATGATCCCGTCCCTTATCGCCGGCCTCGTTGTGGTCTTCGGCTTCGCCTGGCTGCTGGGCCTGCAGGAACGCAACCGACTCCGCGCCACCGCACCGGAAATCTGGGGAACTCCGGATACGGCCGAGCCGTTCACCGCGGAAAAGTTCGACGGCGGCGCTTCCGGCGGCGGTTCGGGCACCGGCCGTGGACGCAAGGGAGCCGGCCCCGCCGGAGCAGCCCCCGCCGTCGTCGGTTCAGTGTCTGTCCTGGACCGCACCGAAACGCTGGTGGATGAACGGGATTCCGCCATGGCGGACACCGCCCTGGACCCGAACCGCAAGACGCTGCGTCCCAGGCTCTTCTGGTTCAACTTTGGACTGACTGTCGCGGTCATGGTGGTGCTCGTGGCCAACATCGTGCCGCTGCCGTTTGTCTTCATGGTGGGCTCCGCCATTGCACTGCTGGTGAACTTCCCCAAGGTCAAGGAACAGGGCGAGCAGCTGATCGCCCACGCACCGTCCATCGTGGCCGTGGTCAGCATGGTCATGGCCGCGGCCGTCCTCACCGGCGTCCTGAAGGGCACCGGCATGGTCGAGGCCATGTCCGCGTGGCTTGTCCAGATCATCCCCACGAGCATGGGCCCGTTCATGGCCGTCATCACCGGCGTCCTCAGCATCCCCATGACGTTCTTCATGAGCAACGACGCCTTCTACTTCGGCGTCCTGCCCGTGCTCAGTGAGACCGCCGCGCACTACGGAATCAGCGCTGCGGACATGGCGCGTGCCTCCATCACCGGGCAGCCGTTCCACCTGCAGAGCCCGCTGGTTCCGGCCATTCTCCTGCTGGTCTCGCTGGCCAAGGTGGACCTCGGAGACCACCACAAAAAGGTCCTGTGGCGCACCGCAGTGGTTTCCCTCGTCATGCTGGGCGTGGGGATGCTGACGGGAGCCATCGGGATCGGTTAGTCTGTAGCTGCCTGTGGCTGGCCCTTGTGGCCGGGACCACGGCACCGATGTGCCCGTCTGACGCCCGCTGGGGGTCGTCAGACGGGCACTGACGTTTCCCCACTAGACTGGTTCGGAAAACAATCCGAACCTGCAGGGGAGATCCATGGCTGCGATCAACCGTGACGACGTGGCGCACCTCGCGCGGCTCGCTCACATCGAGATGAGTGCTGAAGAGCTGGACAGGATGGCCGGCGAACTCGCCGTCATCGTTGATTCAGTGAAGTCCGTGAGTGAAGCCGCCGGTGACGACGTCCCGGCAACTTCCCACCCCATCCCGCTGACCAACGTGTTCCGCGAGGACGTTGTGGGCCACACCTTCACCGCGGAGCAGGCACTCTCGGGAGCTCCGGATTCCGATGAGAACCGTTTCAAGGTCCCGGCAATCCTGGATGAGGCATAACCATGACTGACACCAACGAACTCATCCGCCTCTCCGCCGCGCAGCTGGCCGCCAAGCTGGCCGCCCGCGAGGTCACCTCCGTCGAGGTCACCCAGGCGTACCTGGACCGCATTGCTGCCGTGGACGGTGGCGAACGCGGCGTGAACGCTTTCCTGCACGTCAACACCGAGGAAGCGCTCGCCGTCGCCGCAGAGGTGGACGCCATCCGTGCCGCAGGAGGTGCCGCGGCCGGGGAACTCCACGAACTCGCCGGCGTGCCGATCGCGGTCAAGGACCTCATTGTCACCATCGGCCAGCCCACCACGGCGGGCTCCAAGATCCTCGAGGGCTGGCACAGCCCCTACGACGCCACGGTAGTCAAGCGCCTCCGTGCCGCCAAAATGCCCATCCTGGGCAAAACCAACCTGGACGAATTCGCCATGGGCTCCTCCACCGAGCACTCCGCATACGGCCCCACCCGCAACCCGTGGGACCTGGACCGGATCCCCGGCGGGTCCGGCGGCGGTTCGGCCGCGGCCGTTGCCGCTTTCGAAGCCCCGCTGGCCCTCGGCACGGACACCGGCGGGTCCATCCGCCAGCCCGGCGCCGTCACCGGCACCGTGGGAGTCAAGCCCACCTACGGCGGCGTCTCCCGCTACGGTGCCATCGCCATGGCTTCCTCGCTGGACCAGATCGGCCCGGTTTCCCGCACCGTCCTGGACTCGGCGCTGCTGCACCAGGTCATCGGCGGTCATGATCCCTTTGACTCCACGTCCCTGCCCGACCCCCTGGCAGACCTCGTCGCCGCAGCCCGCGTGGGCAACGTCGAAGGCATGCGGATCGGCATCATCAAGGAACTTCACGGCGAGGGCTACCAGGCCGGCGTCGAGAACCGCTTCAACGAATCCCTGGAGCTGCTGAAGCAGGCCGGTGCGGAAATCGTTGAGGTGTCCTGCCCTAACTTCCAGTACGCCCTCGGTGCCTACTACCTGATCATGCCGTCGGAGGCCTCCTCCAACCTGGCGAAGTTCGACGGCGTCCGGTACGGACTGCGCGTCCTGCCCGAGGACGGACCCATGACGATTGAACGTGTTATGGGTGCCACCCGCGCCGCAGGGTTTGGCGACGAGGTCAAACGCCGCATCATCCTTGGCACTTACGCCCTGAGCGCCGGCTACTACGACGCCTACTACGGTTCGGCCCAGAAGGTGCGCACCCTGGTCCAGCGTGACTTCGAGGCCGCGTTCGCGCAGGCCGACGTCCTGATCTCGCCCACGGCGCCCACCACGGCGTTCAAGCTCGGCGAGAAACTGAATGACCCGCTGGCGATGTACCTCAACGACGTCGCCACCATCCCCGCCAACCTGGCGGGTGTTCCCGGGCTGACCCTGCCCGGTGGCCTGGCTGACGAGGACGGCCTTCCGGTCGGCATCCAGCTGCTGGCTCCGGCCCGCGAGGATGCCCGGCTCTACCGCGTGGGTGCAGTCCTGGAATCCCTGCTTGAGGCACAGTGGGGCGGACCGCTCCTGGACCGTGCACCGGCGTTGGTTGAGACCCTTGTTGAAGCCAAGGAGGCAAAATAATGAGCACTGACGCAACCCTGAGCTTCGAAGAGGCCATGGAGAAATATGATCCCGTCCTGGGGTTCGAGGTCCACGTGGAACTCAATACCAGGACCAAGATGTTCTCCTCGGCACCGAACGTCTTCGGCGACGAGCCGAACACCAATGTCAACGAGGTGGACCTGGGCATGCCCGGTGTGCTGCCGGTGGTCAACAGGATCGCGATCGAGTCCTCGATCAAGATCGGCCTTGCCTTGAACTGCAAAATCGCCGAATCCTGCACGTTCGCCCGGAAGCAGTACTTCTACCCGGACACTCCCAAAAACTTCCAGACGTCACAGTACGAGGACCCGATCGCGTACGACGGCTACCTGGACATCGAACTCGCGGACGGGACCATCTTCCGCGTGGAGATCGAGCGCGCCCACATGGAAGAGGACGCCGGCAAGCTGACCCACATGGGCGGGTCCGCCGGCCGTATCCAGGGTGCGGACTTCTCGCTGGTGGATTACAACCGCTCCGGCGTTCCGCTGGTGGAGATTGTCACCAAGCCCATCGAGGGCGCCGGTGCCCGTGCCCCGGAGCTGGCCAAGGCCTACGTGGCGGCCGTCCGGGAGATCGTCAAGAACCTGGGCGTCTCGGACGCGAAGATGGAACGCGGCAACGTGCGCTGCGACGCGAACGTTTCGCTGCGCCCGCACGGCCGCGAACGCTTCGGCATCCGCTCTGAAACGAAGAACGTCAACTCGCTGCGCGCCGTCGAACACGCCGTCCGCTACGAGATCCAGCGGCACGCAGCTGTCCTGGATGCCGGCAACCCGGTCATCCAGGAAACGCGCCACTGGCACGAGGACACCCGCACCACCACCTCGGGCCGTCCCAAGTCGGACGCCGATGACTACCGCTACTTCCCGGAGCCTGACCTGGTTCCGATCGTTGCGTCCCGGGAATGGGTCGAGGAGCTCCGCGCCACCCTGCCCGAGCCGCCGGCGGCCCGCCGCAAGCGCCTGCAGGCCGACTGGGGCTACTCGGACCTGGAATTCCGCGACGTCGTCAACGCCGGCGTGATGGATGAGATCGAGGAAACCATCGCCGCCGGAGCCGCTGCCTCCGTGGCCCGCAAGTGGTGGATGGGCGAGATCGTTGGCCGTGCCAAGAACGCCGACGTCGATCCCGGCCAGCTGGGCGTGCAGCCCGCCACCATCGTGGAGCTGAATCGGATGGTCGAGGACGGCAAGATCAACAACAAGATGGCCACCGAGGTCCTGGACGGCGTGCTCGCCGGCGAAGGCACCCCGGCGGAGATTGTCGTGAAGCGCGGCCTCGCCGTCGTTTCCGACGACGGACCCCTGCTCGAAGCCATCGACGCCGCACTCGCCGCGCAGCCCGACGTCGCCGACAAGATCCGGGCCGGCAAACTCCAGGCGATCGGCGCGATCGTTGGCGGCGTAATGAAGGCCACCCGCGGGCAGGCCGACGCCGGCCGTGTCAAGGAGCTGATCCTGGCCAAGCTCGGCGTTGAAGGCTAGCCGAGGGCCGAGTCGCAGGCTAAGCCGCCTGATTTAACCCAACTGGGTCGCAGCTAATACTGTTGTGAGTACTCATGACGACATCTACTGCGACCCAATTGGGCTATAAGTACTCGCTTCCCGCCCGCAAAGTACGCGTGTTCAGTGTGGCTTACCGGTTCTAGACTGAAGATCCAGGGCACCGGAGCCCTGCCGGTGCTATGGGAGGAATGGCCATGTCGGTCCAAGAACCGTTGAGATTCCGCAAGGTCCTGCTGGCCGGCGTAGTAGCGCTGGCGCTGACCGGCACCGGTGTCGCCATCGCCTGGTCGGCCACAGACTCGCCGTCCCCGTCACCGTCCGCTTCCGCGCCGGGGAAGGCGGACAAGGCTCCGGGCCAGGAGAAGCCGGCCAAGGCCCAGCGCCCGCAGCACCTGCACAGTGAAAGTGTGGTGAAGAAGGCGGACGGAACCTTCGAAACCGTGCTGACCCAGCAGGGCACCGTGGAGGCCGTCAGCGAAACCTCGGTCACCGTCAAGAGTGAGGACGGCTTCACCCAGACCTACGCCGTCAACGCGGAGACCAGAATCATCAAGCTCCCTGCCCCGGCCGCGGACGGTTCGCCGGCAACGGGCGACGACGGCAAGCGGCTGAAGCGGTCAGAGGTCACCATCGCGGAAATCGCCACGGGCGGGTCCGTCAGGGTCTCCGGCGTAAAGAGTGGCGACAACGCCACGGCGCGTCAGATCGTGGAGGGCGCCGGCACCGGCCCGGGCAACGGCCTTGGGAAAGGCATAGGCAAGGGACACGGCAACGGGCTGGGCAAGGGACTCGGCCACGCCAAGCGGCTTGCCCCCAGGTAGTTGGCAGTCAACGTCGTCAAAACGCGGAGTGAGGACGTTAACTGCCACCCTGGTGGGCCTGGCCGCCCTGTTCCACCAGTCCCGTCATGATCGCCTGCAGCGCCCCGCACACAATCATCACCGAGCGGCGCTTCAGGTTCTCCGGGCGGGCCAGGATGTCGATCCGCCGCCGGGTGCTGATGCCCTCAAGCGGGCGCAGCACAATGCCCGGGTTGAGCACGGGCTGCGCCGTATGCCGTGGCAGCAGGCCCAGCACACCGCCCGCCGCGACCAGGGCGGCCACGGTGGAGTAGTCGTTAATCCGGTGGACGATGTTCAGTTCCCTGCTGGAGACGGCCGCGACGGCGGACAACACGTCCGCGGGGGAGTAGCCGGTGTGGCTGGTCACCCATGGTTCGCCCACGACGTCGGCCGCGGTGACGGTGTCCCGGTCCGCCAGGGGATGCCCGGCCGGCAAAGCGACATCCAGCGGTTCATGTGCCAGTGGGATCACCGCCACACGCTCCTGGGGCCAGCGCGGGCTGTGGTCCATCCGGTGCGCCAGCACCAGGTCGTATCGCGCCGTCAGTGCCGGGAAATCCTGCTGCGCGACGTCCTCGTCGGAAAGCTGGACCCGCGGCTGGCCGGGCGCGTCCAGCATGCGTGCAAGCGGCGCGAACAGCGCCTGGCCCGCACTGTGGAAACCGCTGATGGTCACGGGCCCAACGGGCGAGCCGTGATAGGCGCCGATCGCGGTCCGGGCGTCCGCCATGGCACTGACGACGGCGGCACCTGCGTCGGCGAGAACTTGGCCGGCCTCCGTCAGCACCAGGTTGCGGCCCTCTTTCCGGGTCAGCGGAACGTCAATGTTGCGCTGCAGCAGGGCCAGTTGCTGGGACACGGCAGACGGCGTGACCATCAGCGTCTCCGCCACCGCCTTCACGCTGCCCAGAGCGCCCAGTTCGCGGAGGATTTCCAGCTGATGAATTTCCATCCGTCCAGTCTATGCATAAGCGAATGCTTCATCGTCGATTGAGAGAAATATGCTTGTGCTAATGCTTTGAAATGGCTCTAATAAAGGGAGACCACACCCGCAGGCCGCGGGTCGCTGCCAACAGTCAGGAAGCCAATGAAGGCACTCTACAAGTCCGGTGCACACGCCGGGTTCGAGCTGGTTGACCGCCCCGAGCCCGAGGCCGGCCCCAGCGACGTCAAGATCCGGGTCATGACCACCGGGATCTGCGGCACGGACCTGCACATCCAGTCCTGGGATGCCTGGGCACAAAGCATGATCGAGGCGCCACTCATTGCCGGCCATGAGTTTTACGGTGAAGTCGTGGAAATCGGCGACGGCGTCCGCGACGTCAAGGTAGGAGATCGGGTTTCCGGCGAAGGCCACGTGGTCTGCGGGATCTGCCGGAACTGCCGCGCGGGGCGCCGCCAGATGTGCATCCACACCCTTAGTGTCGGCGTGCAGCGGGATGGCGCCTTCGCCGAGTTCGTGGTTATCCCCGAGACCAACGTCTGGGTCCACCATGATCCCTCCATCACGCCGGAACTGGGCGCCATTTTCGATCCGTTCGGCAATGCCGTACACACCGCCCTCAGTTTCCCGTTGGTGGGCGAGGACGTGCTGATCACCGGGGCCGGTCCAATTGGCCTGATGGCCATCGCGGTGGCCCGCCACGCCGGCGCACGCAAGATCGCCATCACCGATGTCTCCAAGCCCCGGCTCGACCTGGCACGCCGGCTCGGCGTGGACCTGGCCATCGACGTCTCCAGCACGCGCGTCAAGGATGCCCAGCGTGAACTCGGCATGCGGGAGGGCTTCGACATCGGGATGGAAATGTCCGGCCACCCCACCGCCCTGCCTGAGATGATCAACAACATGAACCACGGCGGCCGCATTGCCATGCTCGGCCTGCCCAGCCAGGACATCACCATCGACTGGGGCAAAGTAGTCACGCACATGCTGACCCTGAAGGGCATCTACGGCCGGGAAATGTATGAGACCTGGTACGCCATGAGCGCCATGCTTTCTTCCAACCCCGTGCTGCACGCCGGCATCTCAGCGGTGGTGACGGACAAGCTTCCCGCCGCAGAGTGGGAAAAGGGCTTCGAGACCGCCCGCGCCGGCGTCGGCGGAAAAGTTGTCCTCGACTGGACCGAACTCTAAGGAGCACTATGTACACCGCCATCAAGGACCAGCTGCAGGCTGAACTGGACGACATCCGCACCGCCGGGCTTTTCAAAACCGAACGCAGCATCAACTCCCCGCAGTCCAGCCACGTCACGGCCGGACAGATCGGCCAGCCGGGCGCCACCGTCCTGAACTTCTGCGCCAACAACTACCTGGGCCTCGCGGACCACCCGGACATCATCACCGCTGCCAAAGAGGCCATGGACTCACGGGGCTTCGGCATGGCCAGCGTCCGCTTCATCTGCGGTACCCAGGACCTGCACCTGGAACTGGAAGCCAGGGTCTCCAGGTTCCTCGGCACCGAGGACACCATCCTGTTCTCCAGCTGCTTCGATGCCAACGGCGGCGTCTTCGAATCCCTCTTCGGCCCCGAGGACGCCATCATCTCCGACGCCCTCAACCACGCCTCCATCATCGACGGCATCCGGCTCTGCAAGGCCCAGCGGTTCCGCTACGCCAACCAGGACATGGCGGACCTCGAGTCCAAGCTCGTTGAAGCGAAGAATGCACGCCGCAAGATCATCGTCACTGATGGGGTGTTCTCCATGGACGGCTACCTGGCACCGCTGGAAGCCATCTGCGACCTCGCCGAGAAACACGACGCCCTGGTGATGGTGGACGATTCCCACGCGGTCGGATTTATGGGTGCCACCGGCGCCGGAACCCCCGAGCACGCCGGCGTGTCCCAGCGCGTGGACATCTACACCGGAACGTTCGGCAAAGCCCTGGGCGGCGCGTCCGGCGGCTACGTGTCCGGCCGCAGTGAAGTGGTGGCCATGCTCCGCCAGAAAGCGCGCCCTTACCTGTTCTCCAACTCCCTGGCCCCCGCGATCGTCGCGGCGACCATCAAGGCCCTTGACCTGGTGGAGAACTCCGGTGACCTGCGGACCCGGCTGTTCGAGAATGCCCGGCTGTTCCGCCGCCGGATGACCGAGGAGGGCTTCGAGCTCCTCGACGGCGAACACGCGATTGTTCCCGTGATGTTCGGGGATGCCGTGCTGGCCGCCAAGGTGGCGGACCAGATGCTCCAGCACGGCGTTTTCGTCACGGCGTTCAGCTTCCCGGTTGTTCCGCGGGGCGCGGCCCGGATCCGTGTGCAGCTTTCAGCGTCGCACTCAGCGGACGACGTCGAAGCCTGCGTGGGTGCGTTCGTCGCCAGCCGTGCGGCGGTAGCAGGCTGACCCGGCCGGGTTTAGCCCAGCAGGGCTAACCCGGCGGGTGCCCGGCGCGGCCGCAGGGCAACTCTGCAAGGATGGAGCCATGGCAGCACACTACGACGTCCTGATTGTGGGCGGCGGCATCGCCGGCCTGTCCCTGGCCTCCGCGCTCGCCGGCAGCTGCAGCGTGGCGCTGGTGGAAGCGGAGCAGGAGCTGGCGTACCACACGTCCTCCCGCTCCGCCCGCCAGCTTATTCCGAGTTACGGCCCTGAGGTGGTCCAGGAACTCACGGTCCGGACCCTGCAGCTGATGGCGGCCCGGGACGCGCAACTGCCCGAACCTGTCCTGACACCGCGGAGTTTTATGCTCATCGGCACCGCGGAGTCCGTCCGCGCCGAGGCCAGCGGCCACATGAGTCCCATCACACATCACCGGGCACTGGAGCTTTGCCCTGCGCTGGTCCCCGGGAGTTTCTCCGCCGCAGGCCTGGACACCGGATCCTTCGGCTGCAACGCCCCGCTGCTGCTGGCCGACCACCGGCAGCGTGCAGAAGCCGCCGGCGCCGACATCATCACTGGGGCACGGGTGCATTCCGCCCAGCGGCTGGGCTCGGGCTGGGAGATCGGGGCCGGCCAGGAAGCCTTTGAGGCCGGTGTGCTGGTCAACGCGGCCGGCGCCTGGGCCGATGAAATCGCCGTGATCAGCGGTGTGGAGAAGCTCGGGCTGCAGCCGTACCGGCGCACTGCGGCGATTGTCGACGTCGAACATCCCCTGCCCGGGCACAGCCCCATGGTGGCGGCAGCGGACAACTCGTTCTATTTCCGCCGGGAGGGCACCGAGGTGCTGATCTCGCCGTCGGAAACGGTACCCAGCGGACCAGAGGACGCCCGGCCGCGGCCCGGTGATGTCGAACGGCTGATCGTGAAGCTGAACGAGCTGACCACGTTGGGAATCCGCGGAGTCCGGAGGGCATGGACGGGGCTCCGGACCGAGGCGGCCGACGGCGTCCCGGTAGCCGGGTTCGACGCCGAAGCCCCGGGGTTCTACTGGCTTGCCGGTCAGGGCGGATACGGCTTCCAGACCTCATCGGCCATGGCGGAGTTCGCCGCTGCACAGATCCTGGCCGGGCAGGGCACCGGTCACAGTACCGTTCCGGACCACCGTCCGGCATCCCGGACAGCGGAGGCGCTGGCGGCCACGCGCTGGTCCATCCGGCGCTGAACAATGGAACCCATGAGCACCCTGATCACCAACATCGCCGAACTGATGACCCAGGACCTGGATCACCGCGTCCTAAAAAAGGCCGCCGTGGTGATCGAGGGCGAACGGATCGCCTGGCTCGGCTCCGCCGCGGATGCGCCGGCGGCCGATGACGCCGTGGACGCCGGCGGCCGGGCCGTTTTGCCGGGCTGGGTGGATTCGCACACGCACCTGGTCTTTGCCGGCGACCGCACCGCGGAGTTCGAGGCGCGGATGGCAGGGGAGTCGTATTCGGCCGGTGGTATCGCCGTCACCATGGACGCCACCCGGCGCGCGTCCGATTTCGACCTCACCCGGCTGGCCATGGCGCGTGTGTCCGAGGCCGTGTCGCAGGGTACCACCTACCTCGAAACCAAGACGGGGTACGGGCTGGAAATTGAGCATGAGGCCCGGAGTGCCCGGATCGCCTCCACGGTCGCAGACGAAGTCACCTACCTGGGCGCCCACCTTGTCCCCGCGGGTACAGACGCGGAGGCCTACACCGATCTCGTCTGCGGGCCCATGCTTGACGCTGTCCGGCCCTACGTCCGGTGGGCGGACGTGTTCTGCGAGGAAGGCGCCTTCACTGCTGAACAGTCCCGCCGTGTGCTGGAGGCGTGCCGCGCCTCGGGACTGGGGATCCGTGTCCACGGCAACCAGCTCGGCGAGGGGCCCGGCGTGCAGCTGGCGGTGGAACTCGGGGCAGCCAGCGTGGACCACGTGAACTACCTGTCGGCCCGTGACGTCGCGGCGCTCGCGGAAAGCTGGTCCGGCTGGAATCCGGACAGCGGTACGGGTGACCGGGGCACCGTGGCAACCTGCCTACCCGCCTGCGATCTCTCCACCCGTCAGCCACTGGCCCCCGGGCGTGAACTTTTGGACGCAGGGGTGCAGGTGGCGCTGGCGTCCAATTGCAACCCGGGTACCTCGTACACCAGTTCCATGGCGTTCAACGTGGCGACGGCGGTGCTGCAGATGCGGCTCAGCGTCCACGAGGCGGTGCGTGCAGCAACCTATGGAGGCGCGCTGGCGCTGCACCGGGAGACAGGGCACGACGCCGACGGCGCACGGGCGGTGGGTTCGCTCGCCGTCGGGCACCGGGCAGACCTGCACATGCTCAACGCGCCCTCCGCCACGCACCTCGCCTACCGCCCGGGTATGCCGCTCACGTACGCTGTGTGGCGGGCCGGTGCGCGGGCGCGCTAACCGGGGCCACCTATTTATGATTGCGATGTGATCATTTGGGCCTGTTATGATCAGATAACGTCATGTTCTGGTGACTGTTTCACGCCGATTTGTCTGACGCTGAGAGGCTCCCATGACCCGCACTGACCGCCTGACGGCCATTCTGGACATCCTCGCCAAGACCGGCCAGGTGGAGGTGGAGGAGATTGTCACGCAGCTTGCGGTCTCGCCGGCCACGGCACGGCGTGATCTGGACAGCCTGGCCAAGCGACGGCTGCTGACCCGCACCCGGGGCGGAGCCACCACCGGCGCCTTGGCCTACGACCTTCCTGGACGGTACAACCGTGACGACCACGCCGAAGCCAAGGAACAGATCGCCCAGGCCGCCGCCGCCCTGATTTTTCCCGGCGCGGTGATCGGGCTGTGCGGCGGCACCACCAGTACGGCCTTGGCGCAGATCCTGGCCACGCGCGAGGACCTCAACGCTCCCGGGCACCAGTCCACCCTGACGGTGGTCACTAACGCCATCAACATCGCTGCGCAGTTGGCTGTCCGCCCCAACATCAAGGTCATGGTGACCGGCGGCATCCTGAACCCCCGCTCGTACGAACTGGTGGGACCGTACACCGACATCATTATGCAGAAGGTGGTCATGGACATCGCCTTCATCGGCGTGAACGGCATCGACCCCGAGGTCGGTCCCACCAATACGGGGGAGGGCGAAGCGTCAGTCAATGCCCTGCTGGCCAGCCGGGCCCGGATCTCGTACGTGCTGGCCGACTCCTCCAAGGTGGGCGTCAGAGCCTTTGCCACCATGGATGGCTACGCGTTCACCCGCCTGATCACCGATTCCGGTATCTCCGCCGAGGACAAGGCGGCGTTCGAAGCCAATGGCACCGAAGTGATTGTGGCCCCGCACTAAGCGCACTAGGCACCGGCAACAAACCCTAGAAGATCATCGGCGGCGCGTCCAGGACGGTCTCGTCCACGCGGCGGTCCACCCACTGGCTGAACGGAACGTCGAGTTCGTACTTGCCCAGGTCCGTTTGCAGAAGCGTCCGCACCGCGGCATTGTCCGGATTGTTTAGGGATTCGAAATACTCCACCGACCAGTGGAACCAGCGCATGCAGAACAGCCGCATGGTGAGCCCGTGGGTTACCAGCAAGGTGTTGGGGGCGTAGTCCGGTTTGGACCAGTGGCGGTAGAGCGTCTCCATAAAAGAAGAGATCCGGTCGTAAACGTCGGAGCCGGATTCGCCTTCCCTGAACCGGTAGAAGAAATGGCCGTAGGCGTTGCGGAGTTCCTTCTGGTCCTCGATGTCGCCGGTGATCTGGAAATTGGCCCAGTCCTGCTCACGGAGGCGCGGTTCTTCGATGACCCGTTCCGTGAGACTGCCAAGGTTGAGCGCCTCCAGTGTCTGGTGCGCCCGAAGGTAGGGGGAAACGTAGACGCAGACCTGGCGCCCGTCCAGCTCGCGGCGGATCCGTTCGCCGGCAGCCGTGGCCTGCGCCAGGCCCTGGGGCGTCAGCGGAATCCGGTAGTCCGGGACCCTGTTGTAGATGGACGTATCGACATTGGCCGCGGACTGGCCGTGCCGGATCATGAAGATTTTCCCTGGCGCGCTCATAAGCTTCAAGCATAGGTCCCGCCGCCGGCGCAGGGCCTCTCCGCGACCCCGGGCCGTCGGGAATCAGCGGAGAACCAGAAACTACAGGCAAAATGGAACCATGTTGGTTCCCTCCCGCCGACGGCTGCGGATCGAAGTCTGGATTGTGCTGGGTCTTTCCCTGGGGCAGTCCGCCGTCTACTCGGTGGTGCAGCTGCTGGACAAGATGACCCGGGCCCCGCTGGCCGAAGGCACGTCCACGCTGAACCGGTCACAGAGCCCGCGCGAATACTTCGACCTTACATACCAGCTGCTGGACATCATTTTCGCCCTGGTGCCCGTGCTGCTGGTTATCTACTTCCTCACGGACCAGCGGCAATCCAGTGCCGGCGTGAGCTCCCAGGGCGGTTCGGCTTTCCGGAAGCTGGGCTTCAACTTCGCCCGGCCGGGCCGTGACCTGCTGCAGGGCTTTAGCCTGGCGGCGCTGATCGGGATCCCGTCACTGGGCCTCTACGCGGCGGGGCGTGCGCTGGGGATTACCACGGCCATCATCCCCAGCGCACTCGACTCATACTGGTGGACAATTCCCGTCCTGATTCTTTCGGCGCTGCGGCACGCCGTGGTGGAGGAAGTCATCGTGGTGGGCTACCTCCTGGACCGCTTCGGCAAGTTCGGCTGGAGCGTGCCCCTGGCCATCTTCGCCAGCTCGATGCTCCGCGGCAGCTACCACCTGTACCAGGGCTTCGGGCCGTTCATCGGCAACGCCGTGATGGGTGTGGTGTTCGCTTGGCTCTACACGAAGACCAAACGGGTGATGCCGCTGGTCATCGCGCACGCGCTGCTGGACATCGTGGCGTTCGTTGGCTTCAGCCTCTTTGGCCGGGCCGTGGGGCTGGGGTAAGAGGTCCGTTGTTCCAGTGCCGCACTGGTGCACTGAATCCGGCCCGGCTTAAAGGGATTCGGCCGCCATCGGTGGGTGGCATCATTGGCACCCGCTGATGGCGGCCGAAGCTTTGAACGTGCAATCAGATGGTGACTGCACCGGTGGCGGTTTCGAAGGTCACCGACAGGATGCCCGGTGTTCCATGCGGCGCCACCCAGTCAACGGCGACGTCCTCCAGGGGCTTCTCGACGGGTTCACCCAGCCATTCCGTCACGCGTGCGGCGGAACCGGCTATGGTCAGGCAGCTCATCTTGACGTTGCTCTCATAGGCATTTGACGGGTGCAGGGCGGGATCGCCCTCCCACTTGAGCATGTACGGGACCTGCGGGTCTGCGATCAGGCCCAGGATGCCGATCTGCTTCCAGACCAGCTCGCGGCCGTCCGGGAACTTGCGGTTGCCGTTGACTGCGGCACGGCCCAGCCGGTCTTCGAACGGAGCGAGGTCGTCCACTTCGACGCACCAGCCCATCCAGCCGCCGCCGGCTTCGGACCTGGCCCGGACAGCTTGCCCGAAGGGTGCCTTGTCCGATGCCGGGTGGTTCAGGACCTCCACAACTTCCAGGTATTTGTGGCCGGCGAGGGGAATAATCATGTTCCGGGTTCCAAACCGGGGGTGCACCCCGCCCTTCACGGCTTCAACGCCGAGGGCGGACGAAATACGTTCGGTGGTGGCAACGAGGCCATCTTGTTCACAGGCGTAAGAGACGTGATCCATGCGCATGCCATCATCTTGGCACTTTGTGATCCGGCTCTCAGCTAAGGGTAGCCTTACCGGAATCCTCTGCGTCACGAGTGGACATTCCGCCGGAAAGCGGGAGGAGACCGGCCGGCTGACCACCTTCGTCACAATCCTGTTCCCGTCTGGGAAAGTCTTCCTACACTGAACGCAACCGAGCTGTGCCACACCACGTCAAGGAGCATTGAATGTCGAACGCATGGTCTTTCGAAACCCGCCAGATCCACGCTGGCCAGGAACCGGACAGCGCCACCGGCGCGAGGGCGCTCCCGATTTACCAGACGACGTCGTTCGTCTTCCCGAGCGCGGAAAGCGCCGCCAACCGGTTTGCCCTCGCGGAGCTCGCGCCGATCTACACTAGAATCGGCAACCCCACGCAGGATGCCGTGGAACAGCGGATTGCCAGCCTTGAGGGCGGGGTCGCTGCCCTGCTGCTGAGCTCGGGACAGGCCGCTGAAGCCTTTGCCATCCTGAACATCGCCGAAGCCGGGGATCACATCGTGGCCAGCCCCAGCCTGTACGGCGGGACGTACAACCTCCTGGCGCACACCCTCAAGAAGTTCGGCATATCCGTCACGTTTGTGGCTGACCCGGACAACCTCGACCAGTGGCGCGATGCCGTCCAGCCCAACACCAAGCTCTTCTTCGGCGAAGTGGTCTCCAACCCGCGTCAGGACGTGCTGGACATTGAAGGCGTGTCCGAGGTAGCTCACGAGGCCGGCGTTCCCCTGATTGTGGACAACACGCTGTCCACCCCCTACCTCATCCGCCCGCTCGAATGGGGCGCGGACATTGTGGTCCACTCCGCCACCAAGTATCTGGGCGGGCATGGCTCGGCCATAGCCGGGGTGATTGTGGACTCGGGGAACTTCGACTTCGGCGCGGAGCCGGAACGGTTCCCGGGCTTCAGCACCCCGGACCCCACCTACAACGGGCTGGTGTATGCCCGGGACCTTGGGGCCGGCGGAGCCCTCGGTGCCAACCTGTCCTACATCCTTAAGGCCCGGGTGCAGCTTCTGCGCGACCTCGGCTCGGCAGTGTCACCGTTCAACGCATTCCTCATCGCCCAGGGCCTGGAGACCCTGAGCCTGCGGGTGGAGCGTCACGTGGCCAATGCAATGGACGTTGCCCAGTGGCTTGAGGCAAGGGACGACGTCGAATCCGTCGCCTATGCAGGGCTGTCCTCCAGCCCCTGGTATGAGCGCGGCCGCAAATACGGCCCCAAAGGCACCGGTGCGGTGGTCTCATTCAACCTTGCCGGCGGCGCGGAGGCCGGGAAGCGCTTCGTGGATGCCTTGGAACTGCACTCCCACGTTGCGAACATCGGGGACGTCCGTTCACTGGTGATCCACCCGGCATCAACCACGCACAGCCAGCTCTCGCCGGAGCAGCAGGTCATCGCTGGGGTCACGCCGGGACTTGTCCGCCTGTCCGTGGGCATCGAACACATTGATGACATCATGGCCGACCTGGAGGCCGGGTTCCGGGCGGCCAAGGGTGCGGCGGACCCTAACAAAGACGCGGCGGCCCCGCAGGAGTAGGGCTTCCGCGAAGTCACAACCAGTCACACGCTTAGCAATAGACCGGGGCTGTTCGTACACTCGAAGCAGGTCATGAGTGCCAGCGACAGCCCCGGCTTGCTGGCCGGCAACCCTCTTTTGCGGCGGGGTGCCCCGGGTGAGGACCTGGCCTGCCGGTCAATTGACGGTGGGCAAGCGCATAGAAAAGGTCCTTCCATGACGATTACGATTTCCCGTACTGCAGCCCCCGGAAACGGCGTGGTCCGTTACGCCAGCGTCGGCGGACTTGAGCTCGAAGCCGGCGGTTTCCTCCCGGATGTCACCCTTGGCTATGAAACGTGGGGAACCCTCAACGCGGACGGCTCCAACGCCGTCCTGATTGAACACGCCCTGACCGGCAGCACGCACGTGACGCGCGGCGACAGCGACGAGCCCGGCTGGTGGGAGCAACTGGCCGGACCAGGTGCGCCGGTGGACACCGACCGGTTCTTTGTGGTCTCCATCAACATTGTGGGTGGCTGTTACGGCTCCACCGGGCCATCCTCGGTTGCCCCCGACGGCAAGCCATGGGGGTCGCGGTTTCCTTTGGTAACGCTGCGGGACACCACGGCGGCTGAGGCCAGGCTGGCTGACCAGCTGGGCATCCCGAGCTGGTACGCCGTGCTGGGCGGTTCCATGGGCGGCGCGCGGGCATTGGAATGGGCGGTCACCTACCCGGAACGGGTCCAGCGGTGCGCAGTTATCTCGATCGGTGCCGCCAGCACGGCCGAACAGATCGCGTTCGCCCAGGCGCAGACGCTCGCCATCCGCCAGGACAGCAATTTTAACGACGGCGACTATTATGGCGGTCCGCTGCCGGAGGACGGGCTGGCCCTGGCACGGCGCATTGCGCACATCACCTATCGCTCCGCAGCGGAATTCGATGGGCGCTTCGGCCGGTCGGCCCAGCACCCGGAATCGCCGTTCCAGGCGGCAGCGCTGGGGGAGCGGGGCCGCTACCAGGTGGAAAGCTATCTGGACCACCAAGGCAAAAAGCTGGTGCGGCGCTTTGATGCCAACAGCTACATCGCCATCACCGACGCCCTTATGAGCCACGACGTCTGCCGCGGGCGGGGTTCCCTGGACGAGGCCTTGGGCCGGGCTACCGCCAGGTTCTTCGTGGCCGCCGTGGACAGTGACCGGCTGTATTTCCCGTCCCAGTCCCGTGAACTGGCTGACGCGCTCCCGGGTGACGTGGACGTGCACGTCATTGAGGCTCCGATCGGCCACGACGGCTTCCTGACCGAGATTGGCCAGCTGGGCCGCCAGCTCCGGAATACGTTCCTGATCTAAGCAGTTAGCCGTTCATGATGTCGGAGCGGCGCTTCATATACTCCTCCATGGCCAGCTCGCCGCTGCTGTACTGCTGGTCGAGTTCGGCCAGTTTCCGGGCCCGGTATCCCTGCGGGCCCGACGGCGGCAGGGGAATGCCAGGGGCGGCAGGCTGCTTCGGTGCTTCCGCGCGCTGATCCGGCACCGACTGGCCGGTGGGCTGCGGCTGGCCGTACGGCGGGAACTGCTGGTCCGCGGAAGGAATCGGCTGCATGGGCGGCAGCGGCTGGCTCGGCGGCAGGGGCTGCGGGCTCATGATCTGGCGGAAGCCGCCACTCATGTAATCCTGCTGCGTGTAGCCGTCACGGGGCTGTTTATTCTGCGGCCCGGGATACTGTTCGCTGCCTGGGTACTGCCCGCCGCCTGGAAACTGTTCGGGGTAGCGACCGGAAAAGCTCTGCTCCTGGTTCCGTTTGTTGACGGACTTCCGGTACATCCGCATCGCCATCGGTACCACGAACGACAGAATGATGATCCAGAAAAACAAGCTGTTCACGGTGTAGCGCCTCTCATATGTGTCCTTCCAGCTTAACCCCGGAGCTCACACGCACGGCCGGGATCCCCAGAAAGGCTCCATGCCGGTCCACGGCATCCTGCACGGCATCGCTGTTCCCTGGGACACGCCGGACCGCCGCTAGCGACGGGCGTCGGTGGTGCCCAGGGGCCCCTCACCGGATCCCAACGGAACGCCAGGGCCGAACACTGGGCCCGGCGTCGGACGTTTTGCGGTGATGCCGTCGCCGGAAGAGCGGTGGCGCAGCCGCCGCACCACCCACGGGACAAAGTACTCACGGGCCCACACCAGGTCTTCGGAGCGGGCTGCCCGCCACGTGCGGACGGGCAGGGGCTTGGGCCGGAGTGGTTCGAGGGTGTGGTCCACGTTCAGCGAATCCAGCACCATGGCGGCGATGGTGTGGTGTCCCAATGGCGAAAAGTGCAGGCGGTCCTCGTCCCACATCTGCGGATCGTTCAGCTGCTTGAGCGACCACATGTCAGCGATGATGGCGTCATGGCGGGCGGCCACGGTGCGCAGGTTCTCGTTGTAGATGGCCACCTTGCTGCGGATCCGTCCCAGGACCGAGGAACCGGTATCCGGGCCGTTGAACAGCACCACCGTGGCACCGCCCATGGCCAGGATCTGGACAACTGAATCAAGTTTTTCGGCGAGGGCGTCGGGGTCTCCGCCGGGCCTGATGAGATCGTTGCCGCCGGCGGAAAGGGTTATCAGGTCCGGCTTCAGCGCCAGGCACGGAGCGAGCTGCTGGTCCACGATCTGCTGCAGGAGCCGGCCGCGGACGGCCAGGTTGGCGTAGGCGAAGTCCGACTGGCCCCGGCCCAGTTCCTCGGCCACCCGGTCAGCCCAGCCGCGGAATCCGCCGGGGCTGGTTGGGTCGGGGTCGCCGATGCCCTCGGTGAATGAATCTCCCATCGCTACATAGCGGCTCCAGGGGTGGGCTTCCGTGGCCCTGGGTGGGCTCTGCATGGCTTTCGCGTCATTCACGGTCCTATCCTGCCTCCTCCCTCACAAGCTACGCCACCGTAGGTAGTTACCACCGGGTAACTGTAAGAATGGAAACCATGACTGACGCCCAAGTATTTCCCGCTCCTGTTGTTCTGTGGTCCCGGCCGGAGGACCAACGCTCCGGGAAGCCGCTGCTGGTGCTGCTGCACGGCTACGGCGCCAACGAACAGGACCTGCTGAGCCTGGCGGATATGCTTCCCGAGGATTTTGTTGTTGCCTCACTCCGGGCACCCCTGGTGACCGGCCCCGGGTTTACGTGGTTCCCCCTGACGGCCTCCATCGAATACACGCTCGACGCCGTCAAGGCCGCAGCCATGTACGTGCAGGACTGGATTGACACCGTCAAAGCCGACCACCCGACGGTGACGCTGCTCGGCTTTTCCATGGGAATGGCCATGGCCACCACGCTGCTCCGGCAGCGCCCCGCTGACTACGCCGCCGTCGTCGGGCTTTCCGGTTTTGTGGTCAACGCGGACGGCGACCCCGCCTTCAAGGACGGCGAACTGGACGGCACAGTGCCGCTCTTCTGGGGCCGGGACCAGCAGGACCCGGTGATCACTGCCGACAAGATCGACTACACCATGGGCTGGGTGCGTGGGCACGTCAAGCTCACCAAGGTGCTGTATGCGGGCATGTGGCACGGCATCAACCAGCAGGAAATCGGGCACGTCTCCGAGTTTCTGACGCACGAGGTGCTGAACAAATAAGCGTACGACGACGGCGGCCGGCGGCTCAGTGCCGCCGGCCGCTGACGTTCGTCAGGCTTCGGGGGCCACGACCTTCACGGTCTGCCCGTTGACGGTGACCGTGTCGCCGTTGTGCAGCTGGCGTCCGCGGCGGTCATCGATCGCGCCGTTGACCTTGACGAGGCCGTTTTTGATCAGCTCAGCGGCTTCCACACCGTCCTCCACAAGGCTGGCGAGCTTCAGGAGCTGGCCAAGACGGATCATGCTGTCGCGGATGGGGATCTCTTGAATGTCCTGGTTGCTCATACAAGTAATAATGCCTGACGTAAGGTGAATCCAATGACCCACACCCCCCGGCTGCCGCGGTTCGCGGGGCTCCCGCTGGCCGTTGTCGCGGGACTGGCCATTCCCGTCCAGGGCCGGATCAACGGTGCGCTCGGCGTCCGGCTCAACGACGGCATCGCCGCGGCCGTGGTGGGTTTCAGCACCGGCCTGGTGCTGATGATCCTGATGTCCCTGATCCTGCCCAGCGGCCGCGCCGGTCTCGCCAGGATCCTGCCGGCGGTCCGGACCCGGGCCTTCCCGCCCGGGTATGTCCTGGCCGGCGGCATCGGCGCCCTTTTTGTCTTCGCGCAGTCCTTCACCGTGGGCATCCTGGGCGTGGCACTCTTTACCGTCGCCGCCGTGACCGGGCAGACCCTGAGCGGGCTGCTGGTGGACCGGCTGGGCATCGGACCGGCCGGCAAGCGGGCGGTGACTCCCCTGCGGGTCATCGGGTGCGTGCTGACGGTGGCCGCCGTCGCCTGGGCGGTTTCGCCGCGGTTGGCCGGCCCGCCGGGTTCCCCGGGGGCATCCGCGGACGGAGCCGGCGGCCTGGAAACCTTGGTCCTGCCGCTGATCCTGCCTGTCCTGGCCGGGTTCCTGATGAGTTTCCAACAGGCTATGAACGGGACGGCGACGGTCCACTACGGTTCGCCCATCGCCGCTACGCTGGTGAACTTCGTGGCCGGCGCGGTGTTCCTGTGGATTGCCTTGGCCATCAAGGTGGCCGTTTTTGGGCCGGGCAATCCGTTGCCGGCGGAGTGGTGGTATTACCTGGGCGGGCCCATGGGCTGCGTGTTCATCGGCCTGGGTGCGCTGCTGGTCCGCAGCCTGGGAGTGCTGGTGACCGGGCTCGGCATGATCGCCGGACAACTCCTGGGATCCCTGGGGCTGGACCTGCTGGTGCCGGCCCCGGGGAGCATCGTGGCCCCGGCCACCGTCCTGGGCACACTGCTGACGCTGGCCGCCATCGTCCTGGCCACCCTGCCGTGGCCGCGGGGCGCCTTCCGGAGGCAGGCAGTTTCCGGAGGCAGTGGCCGGTAGGCTAGGACACGCAGTTCTCTGCATCTTGTTCCTTCGCCCGCCCCGCCCGCACCCAGCGGTGATGCACCCACGTGCAGCGGGGCCAGATACCCGCGGACCGCACCCAGCGGCCCTGTAGAAATTGGAGTCCACCATGGCAGCAAAATCCGTACTCGACCAGGTCATTTCCCTTTCCAAGCGAAGGGGCTTTGTGTTCCAGGCCGGTGAAATCTACGGAGGCTCGCGCTCTGCCTGGGACTACGGACCCCTCGGTGCCGAGCTGAAGGAAAACATCAAGCGCCAGTGGTGGCAGTCCATGGTCCGCGGCCGCGAGGACGTGGTGGGCCTGGATTCCTCGGTCATCCTGCCCCGCCAGGTCTGGGAAGCCTCCGGCCACGTTGACGTCTTCTCGGACCCGCTCGTTGAGTGCCTCTCCTGCCATAAGCGCTACCGTGCCGACCACCTCGAAGAAGAGTACGAGGAAAAGAAGGGCCGCCCCGCCGAGAACGGCCTCAAGGACATTGCCTGCGTCAACTGCGGCACCCGCGGCGAATGGACCGAACCCCAGGAATTCTCCGGCCTGCTCAAGACGTTCCTCGGCCCGGTGGCCAACGAGGAAGGCATGCACTACCTGCGCCCCGAAACGGCCCAGGGCATTTTTGTGAACTTCAGCAACGTGCTTACCACGTCCCGCAAGAAGCCGCCGTTCGGCATTGGCCAGATCGGCAAGTCCTTCCGCAACGAGATCACACCGGGCAACTTCATCTTCCGCACCCGTGAATTCGAGCAGATGGAAATGGAGTTCTTCGTCGAGCCCGGCACGGACGAAGAGTGGCACGAGTACTGGATGAAAGAGCGTATGTCCTGGTACACCGGCCTGGGCATCCGTGAAGAGAACCTGCGCTTCTTCGAACACCCGCTGGAAAAGCTGAGCCACTACTCCAAGGGCACCACGGACATCGAATACCGCTTCGGCTTCCAGGGCTCCGAATGGGGCGAACTCGAAGGCATCGCCAACCGCACCGACTTCGACCTCTCCACGCACTCCAAGGCTTCCGGCCAGGACCTGAGCTACTTCAACCAGGCCACCAATGAGCGCTACACCCCGTACGTGATCGAGCCGGCCGCCGGCCTGACCCGTTCCTTCATGGCGTTCCTGGTGGATGCGTACACCGAAGATGAGGCACCCAACGCCAAGGGCGGCGTAGACGTCCGTACCGTCCTGCGCCTCGACCCGCGACTGGCCCCCGTCAAGGCCGCGGTGCTGCCGCTGAGCCGCAACGAGGACCTCTCGCCGAAGGCCAAGGACCTGGGCGCGCAGCTGCGCAAGAACTGGAACATCGACTTCGACGACGCCGGCGCGATCGGCCGCCGCTACCGCCGCCAGGATGAGATCGGCACCCCGTTCTGCATCACCGTGGACTTTGACACACTTGAGGACCAGGCAGTGACCATCCGCGAACGCGACACCATGAGCCAGGAACGCGTCTCGCTGGACAAGGTGGAAGGCTACCTGGCCGCCCGCCTGATCGGCGCCTGAGCATGGCCATCGAATACCGCGAATGGCTTGAGGGCGATGATCTGACGCTGCTGGAAATCTGGGGCGGCCCGGAGACCGAACAGGCAAGGCAGTTCCGTGGAGCCCTTGCCGTCTCCTCGGGAGGCGCGGACGGCTCGCCGTGGCGTCGCTGCATTGTTGCCGAGGACGTCATTGACGGCGTTGGCATTCCGGTGGCGGCGGGCGTCGTCTACGAAGCCTCGCTGCACCCGGAACGGCTGTGGACCTACATCGAGGTAGCGCGGGATCACCGCCGCGCCGGCATCGGTGCCACGCTCCTGACTATGCTGCGCCGCGAGGCCGAGCAGGCGCCGTCGGGCGTTAGCAGGCTGCGCGCGAAGGTGCAGCCGGGCACTGCCGGGGCCGCGTTCGCCGAGGCGTTCGGGCTCGCCCCCATCCAGCGTTCCCGTCTCGTGGTGGTGGAGCCGGGCGCCCTGAAGCTGCCCGTGTTCCCTGCGAAGAACGACGCCGGTGGGCTGGCCAACGACGAAAACGCCGGTTCCGACGTCGTGATGGACCTCGCTACCGGCTCCGTTGAGCTGACCGACGTCGTGGGACGGTACTACACTTCCATCCACGGCTGGGATTCGCCGGGCGTGCTGTCGGTGGGGCAGGTGCAGAAGCTGTTCCTGGATGACCTCACCGGCGCCCACGGTGCGCTTGTGCTGCGCGCCGAGCCGGGGTCAGCCTTCGGCACCGGTGTTTCGCCCAGCAAGAAGGGCCGGATCCGCGCCTTTGCGGTGAGCTATGCGGAGGCGGCCCAGGACCCGGCGGCGGACGCCTCGGCCCAGGGGGCGAAGGCCACGGATGTGTTTGTGGGCCACGAACCCGCGCTGGACGCGGACGACGCCGCAGCCGCGGTCCGTGACCTGCTCTCGCTCCTCGCGTACCAGCACCCGGTCATGCTGGAACTGGACGATTCGATGGCCGCGCTGCGCGCCGCCGTCGAGCCCTTGCTGGAATCCGGCAAGGCTCGCCAGGCCGGCGCTGACACGCTGGTCGTCTCGGACTGACCCCGCCGTCCCCAACTGACTCGCAGTTAACGCTCTCAAAACGCGAAATGGCGTAATGGCGACGCTAACTGCGAGTCAGTTGGGGGATTACCGGCGTTTGGGCGGCCACGTTCGGCAGTCCTTGACGGCGCACACGCCAAGGAGTAGTCCTTACTAAGGTAAGAGCCCGGCGAGCCAAGCCGGCTGGGGCTGAAAACGGCTCTCCGGAACCGGTCTCGACGAGAGAATCGGCGGTAGAACAAATGAACGGAATCGCACTCGATGGGCTGCGCGAACAGCTGCGAGGACAGCTTGTCACCCCGGAAGATCCGGACTATGACGACGCCCGGGCGGTCTTCAACGCGATGATCGACAAACGCCCGGCCGGCATAGTCCGGGTTGCGCAAGTGGCCGACGTCATCGCAAGCGTCAATTTTGCCCGCGACAACTCAATGCCACTGGCCATCCGGGGCGGCGGGCACAGCGCGCCCGGCTTTGGCACCTGGGACGACGCCTTGGTGATCGACTTCGTCAACCGCACCGGCGTGCGTGTTGACCCCGACGCCCGGACAGCCCGCGCGGAGGCCGGCGCCACGTGGGCCGACTTCAACCACGCCACGCACGCATTCGGCCTGGCCACCACCGGCGGCATCGTGGGTTCCACGGGCGTGGCCGGACTCACCTTGGGTGGCGGCATCGGCTACCTTGCCCGGAAGTATGGGCTCTCCTGCGACAACCTGGTCTCGGCCGACGTGGTCACGGCCGACGGCAAGTTCCTGACAGCCAGCAAGGACCGGAACGAAGACCTGTTCTGGGCCTTGCGGGGAGGCGGCGGGAACTTCGGTGTGGTGACCTCGCTGGAATACAAGCTTCACCCAGTGGACATGGTTCATGTGGGCATCGTCATTTTCGGCGCCGAGCACACGGAAACCGTGGCGAGGTTTTACCGCGACTACATGGACTCTGCTCCGGAGGAATTCGGCGCCTTCCTTGGTTTCCACCAAGGTCCGCCGGTCCCGTTCCTGCCGGAAGAATGGCACGGCAAGCCCGTATGCGTAGTGGTGGGCATGTGGACAGGAGAGATGGCTGAGGGTGCATCACGGTGGCAGCCGTTCCTGGATATCGCGCCCGTAGCAGGATCGCTCGTCACGCCGATGCCGTATCCGGCCCTGAACGTGGCCTTCGATGGGCTTAATCCGAAGGGCATGCAGGGCTATTGGAAGGCCAACTTCCTGCGGGAGCTCAACGATGGCGCCATCGGGGCGCACGCCGAGTTCGGCGCAACGGTCACCAGCGTCAACACTGCCGTGCACGTCTACCCGATTGATGGCGCCGTGGCCCGCGTAGGAGCGGCGGAGACTGCCTTCGCGAACCGTGGCATGAAGTACTCGCCCGTCATCGCCGCTCAATGGATGGACCCGGCCGACAACGAAGCCAACATTGCCTGGGCCCGCGGCTATGCCGAGGCGCTCCGTCCGTATTCGGCGGTCGGCGGCTACGTCAACTTCATGGATGCGGAGGACCAGGGCCGCGTGGCTGAGAACTACGGTGCCAACTACGAGCGGCTGGTGGCAGTGAAGGGCAAATACGATCCGGGCAACTTGTTCCACGTCAACCAGAACATCAAGCCGGCCTGAACAAGAGGACGCCTCAACCCCTGCGCGGGGGCGGTCACCGGCGTTTGGGCGGCCACGGGAAGAAGCCGCTGGTAGCTTCGACATATTCCCGGTAGCCGGGCCGGCCGGACATCGCCTTTTCCGCCAGGGGCTTCCCCGTCTTCCCCGCCAGCGTCCACACCATCAGCGCCGGTGACAGGATGGTCAGGATGCCCGGCCAGGAGTCTGCGGCGATGAGGAACAGCCCCGTCCAGATGGCTGCATCGCCGAAATAGTTGGGATGCCGGGTGTATCGCCACAAACCGGTATCCAGCACCGTGCCGCGGCGGGACGGGTCCTTCTTGAACCGGGACAGCTGCCAGTCGCCCACGGTTTCGAACACAAACCCCGTCATCCACAGCAGGATGCCGAGCAGGCCCACCCATGCCACAGGCCCGGTGGCGAACATCCCCACCTGCAGCGTCAGGGACACAAAGAACATCACCGCACCCTGAGGCAGGTAGACACGGCGGAGCGCGTAGGCGTTCCTGGATCCGGGCGCAGGATCCAGCAGGGCCTTGTACCGCGGGTCTTCGTGTCCGTCGCGCGCCCGCCACCCAATGTGGCCACCGAGCCGCAACCCCCAGACGGCCGTCAGGAGAAGCAACAGGAACCTGCGGGTGTCATCGCCAGATCCGGCGGACAGGAACCAGGACACCAGGGCCACGGCGACGAAGCCCGGGCCCCACGCGACGTCCATCACCGAATGCCGGCCCTGCCGCACGGCCACACCAAACGTCAGCGCCAGGACCGCCACGACCGCCAGCGCTGTCCAGGGCAGTGACGCGGCGAACTCCGGCCAGGGAAAGGTGCTCACAGGGCCACTTCAGCGGCGGACCGGGGCACCAGTTCAGCAAGCGTGCGCGAGGCGGGGTGTGTGAATCCGGTGCGCGCCGCGAAGGCCGTCATGACAAAGCCGGTGGCCAGCGTGTGCCACAGACGGCCGCGGCGGACCATAAAATGACCGGCACCGTGGATCGAAACATACTGCATTGAGGCTGCTGTCCCCGTGGCTCGGCGCGCGAAGGCCAGGGACTGGGACGGGCTGGTCATGTGGTCTCCGGTGCCGTGGACAATCAGGACCTTGCGCCCAGTGAGCGCAATGGCAGGTGTCTCCGGGCTGAGCCAAGGGGCCAGCGCCACCACGGCGTCCACCTGCGGATCGTCCGCGGCACTCACGGCGGTGAGGCCGCCCATGGAGTGCCCCACCAGATACACGGGAACGCCAGGGTGCTGCGCACTGATCTGCTGGAGTGCCCAGTGGGCATCCTGCAGTGCAGACCTGTCCGGCCCGTTCCAGCCCCGCACGCTGTTCCGCAGGGACCACACGGCCATGCCATGGTCCTTCCCGGCACGGTGCAGGTGGCGGGCGAACGTGATCATGCGCAGCGGGCTCAGGTGGCGAGCCTCCACGGGCTCAAAGCTGTGTGCCTTGCCCCCGTGCAGGACCAGTGCCACGCCCTGCGTTGTCCCGGAGGCCGGCAGCACACTGAGCGCCGCCTCCCGCCTCGCAGCAGGTTCGTTGGTGTGGGATTCAGTGCTGCGGTCCGTCACGTGTGGTTCCTCTCGGTTCATGCCATTTATCAACCCTAAGGCGCCGCACGTAGAGTGCAAGGTATGAGGTTCAACTGCTGATGGGCTCCGGTCACTCCCACGTTTCAACAGATCATTCGGAGCCGACAGCCCAGGCGATTGCTGCCCGGCGGAAGGCAAACCGCATCCTGGCAGCTGTGCTGGTGCCGCTGACGCTGCTGACGCTGGTTGGCATGGCCATGCTGTGGCCGTCCGGGTCCCAAGAGGGGATATCCCTCGCCAGCCCTTACTCGGCGGCGCCGGGCGTTACGTTTGATACCGGCAAGATCCAGAGCGTCGTGGAAGAAAGCTGCTTGCAGGGCTCCACAGCCGCCAGCCGGCCCCCGGACACCAGCGGCCAGCCTGCCCCCGCCGGCTCCGAGTGCATGTTCGCTTTTACGGAACCGGACCAGGGCGGCAGCCCCGTCAAAGTAGTGATCAATCCTGACGTGGCGCAGTCACACGGCGTGAAGCCGGGTGACCAGATCAGGTACCTCAACCTTTCGAACGCCCAAGGCGCCGCGGCGTCGCAGGGGTCCCCGGCGTACATCTTCGTTGACTTTGTCCGGACCCTGCCCATCGTAATCCTGGCGCTCCTTTATGCCCTGGTGGTGATCGCGGTGGCGCGCTGGCGCGGACTCCGGGCATTGCTGGGGCTGGTGGGCGCGTATTTCGTCCTTGCCGGCTTTATGTTGCCCGGGCTGGTGGAGGGCAAACCTCCGCTGCTGCTGGCCCTGGTGGGGTCAACGGTGATCATGATCGGGGTCCTGTATTTTGCCCACGGATTCTCCGCGCGGACGTCCACGGCGCTGCTGGGCACCATGTTCGGCCTGGGCATCACGGCGCTGCTTGCGGCCTGGGCCACCGACGCCGCCAACCTCGCCGGCGTGGGCAGCCACGATGCCACCACCCTGATCAATACCTCGGCCAACATCTCCATTTCCGGGGTGATCCTCTGCGGCCTCATCATCTCCGGCCTTGGTGTCCTCAACGACGTCACCATCACGCAGTCGTCTGCCGTCTGGGAACTTTACGAGCTGGCACCCGGCACCAGCGCCAGCACGCTCTTCACCTCCGCCATGCGGATCGGCCGGGACCACATCGCCTCCACGGTCTACACCATCGCGTTTGCCTACGCCGGCGCAGCCCTGCCCATCCTGATCATTGTGATGCTCTATGACCGGCCGCTCGGGGACACGCTGACCAGCGCCGAGCTGTCCGAAGAAGTCATCCGCACACTCGTCGGCTCTATTGGCCTGGTCCTCGCCATCCCCGTGACCACCCTGATCGCCGTCCTGGTGGTCAAGGCCACCGGCGTCCGGACTGTGGGTCAGCCCGCCGTCGGCGTACCGGACGAAGACCGCCGAACAAACGGCACCCCGGGCGCCGACTCCATTAACGCGGACGACGTCGGCGACAATGGTGCGCTCGCGGCGGCCGCCTTCGAGAGGCGGTCACGGCAGTCCACGGAAGACTCCGACGATCCTGTCCTCGCCCGGAGGGGGCGCCGCGCAGACCGCGGCTGAACGGCAGCTCGCCGCCCGGCGATGCCAGACAGTTCCAAAGGGTGTGTCCAAATGGCCTGGCCCGCCGATTTGCCCGCCTTTGCGACAATGGACAGGTGACTGTTACCGCAACGCCTCCCGCCCCCAAGCTGGAACTCCCGCCCCTGAAGCTGGGCCCCATCACGGTGGACACCCCCGTGATCCTGGCTCCTATGGCGGGCATCACCAACTCCGCTTTTCGTCGTTTGTGCCGTGAATACGGCGGCGGCCTGTACGTGGCGGAGATGGTCACCTCGCGCGCCCTCGTGGAACGCACCCCCGAGTCGCTGCGCATCATCTCGCACGACGACGACGAAAAGGTCCGCTCCGTCCAGCTGTACGGCGTGGACCCCGTTACGGTGGGCCACGCAGTGCGCATGCTGGTCGAAGAGGACCGCGCGGACCACATCGACCTGAACTTCGGCTGTCCCGTTCCCAAGGTGACCCGGCGCGGCGGCGGGTCTGCCCTGCCCTGGAAGACCGATCTCTTCACCTCGATCGTCCAGACCGCGGTCAAGGAAGCGTCCAAGGGCAATGTCCCGCTCACCATCAAGATGCGCAAGGGCATTGACGAGGACCACCTGACGTACCTCGACGCCGGCCGGATCGCCCGCGATGCCGGGGTGGCCGCCGTCGCGCTTCACGGCCGCACCGCAGCGCAGTTCTATTCCGGCCAGGCGGACTGGTCTGCGATCGCCCGCCTGCGCGAAGCCCTGCCTGACATCCCTGTCCTCGGCAACGGCGACATCTGGTCTGCGGAGGACGCGGTCCGGATGGTCCGGGAAACCGGCGTGGACGGCGTGGTGGTTGGCCGCGGCTGCCAGGGACGCCCGTGGCTGTTCGGTGACCTCATGGCGGCCTTCGAAGGAAGCGACGTCCGCCACAAGCCGGACCTGCAGAAGGTGGCCGGGAGCGTCTACAGGCACGCTGAGCTGATGGTGGAAACCTTCGGTGACGAGGGCAAGGCCCTGCGGGAGATCCGCAAGCACATGGCCTGGTACTTCAAGGGTTATGTGGTGGGCAGCGAACTGCGGACCAAACTGGCCATGGTGTCCAGCCTGGAGGTACTGCGCGGGACCCTGGACCAGCTGGACCTGGACTCGCCGTACCCCGGCGTGGATGCCGAAGGCCCGCGCGGCAGGGCAGGGTCGCCCAAGAAGCCGGCGCTTCCCAAGGATTGGCTGGAATCCCGTGCCCTGAACGTAGCGCAGTCGCGGGACATCTCTGCCGCGGAGCTGGATGTTTCCGGTGGCTGAGACGCGCATCACGGCACAGCCCCTGCCCGGCTACGAGGCCCACGATTCCGCCCGCTGGGTGGAGGAACCGCCCAAAAACAACTACCGGTCCGATTTTGAGCGGGACCGCGCCCGGGTGCTGCACTCCTCGGCCCTGCGCCGCCTCGGCGCGAAAACGCAGGTGGTGGCCCCGGACACGGATGACTTCGTCCGCACCCGCCTGACCCACAGCCTCGAAGTCGCCCAGGTTGGCCGCGAACTGGGCCGTGCCCTGGGGTGTGACCCGGATGTGGTGGACACCGCCTGCCTGAGCCATGACCTGGGGCACCCGCCGTTCGGCCACAACGGCGAGTCCGCCCTGAACGAGGTGGCACATGCCATCGGCGGTTTCGAAGGCAATGCCCAGACCCTCCGGCTCCTCACCCGGCTGGAGCCCAAGGTCCTGGCCACCGACGGGCGCCCGGCCGGACTGAACCTCACAAGGGCCAGCCTGGACGCGGCGGCGAAATACCCCTGGTCCGCGCTGAACGCGCCGGTGATCCATGGGCAGCGCACCAGCAAGTTCGGCGCCTATGAGGACGATCTTCCCATCTTCGACTGGCTCAGGGAGGGTGCGCCGGAACGCCGATCATGCCTGGAGGCACAGGTCATGGACCTTGCCGACGACATTTCCTATTCCGTCCACGACGTCGAGGACGCGATCGTGGCCGGGCACTTCCAGCTGCGCTGGATGGATAACCCGGACCACCGGGCCCGTGTGGTGGGCTATGCCAAGCAGTGGTACCTCCCGCAGAACGACCCCGCCGCGATCGACGCTGCCCTGGCCCGGCTGGAAGCCACCGACGTGTGGGTCCGCGAGGCCGACGGCAGCCGCAAATCCATGGCCGCCCTGAAGAACATGACCAGCCAGCTGATCGGCCGGTTCTGCCAGAGCGCCCTGGAGGCCACCCGTGCCGTCTACGGCCCGGAAAACCTCACCCGGTACAGCGCCGAGCTGATGGTCCCGGACGAGACGGTCATGGAGATCGCGGTGATGAAGGGCCTGGCCACCACGTTTGTGATGACCACCGAACACCGCCAGCCCATCTACGAGCGCCAGCGCGAGGTGCTGCACGCTCTGGTCACTGCCCTGAACGCCACGGGGGACCGTCACCTGGAGCCGATGTTCGCGGCTGACTGGCGGGACGCGCCCGACGACGGCGCACGGCTCAGGGTGGTCATCGACCAGGTGGCGTCGCTGACAGACGGATCGGCGCTGGCAATGTACGAACGCCTCGTGGGGAGCCTGCCGTCGCTGTGGTGACAGACGCCATAGGGCGGCCTTCACTGTTGTTCCCCGGGACTAGGATGGCTCTGTGGCTGGCCTGATCAAACGTGATGACATAGACGAAGTACGCCAGCGCACGGACATCAAGGAAGTGGTTGACGGCTACGTCACGCTCAAGGGTGCCGGGCTGGGAACGTATAAGGGCCTGTGCCCCTTCCACGACGAACGGTCGCCGTCGTTCACCGTGCGCCCCCAGGTGGGCAGGTACCACTGCTTCGGGTGCGGTGAAGACGGGGACGTCATCGCCTTTGTGCAGAAACAGGACCACACCTCATTTCATGAGGCCGTGGAAAAACTGGCTGCCCGCATCGGCTACGAACTGCGCTACGAAGACGGCGGCACCGGCCCCAACCGCGAGGAAGTGGGCAAGCGCCAGCGCCTGCTGGATGCCCACAAAATCGCCGATGAATTCTTCCGCGCCCAGCTGTTGACGCCCGGCGCCGCCGAAGGCCGGAACTTCCTGTTCGGCCGCGGCTTTGACCGCGCCGCCTCGGAGCAGTTCGGCGTGGGGTACGCGCCGCAGGGCTGGGACGCGCTCCTGAAGCACCTCCGCGGCCGCGGCTTCACGGACCAGGAGCTCAAGCTGACGGGGATGTTCTCCGAGGGGAACCGGGGCATTTATGACCGGTTCCGCGGCCGGCTCATTTGGCCCATCCGCGACATCGCCGGCGACACCATCGGCTTCGGCGCCCGCAAGCTGTATGAGGACGACCAGGGCCCCAAATACCTCAACACCCCCGAAACCACGCTCTACAAGAAGTCCCAGGTGCTTTACGGGATCGACCTCGCCAAGCGCAGTATCGCCAAAGACCGCCAGCTTGTGGTGGTTGAGGGATACACGGACGTGATGGCCTGCCACCTGGCGGGAATCCCGACGGCGGTGGCCACCTGCGGCACGGCGTTCGGCACCGAGCACATCAAGATCGCCCGCCGTCTGCTGTCGGACGACGGCACCGGGGGAGAGGTTATCTTCACCTTTGACGGTGACGCCGCCGGGCAGAAGGCGGCACTGCGCGCCTTCGAGGAAGACCAGCGCTTTACCGCCCAGACCTACGTGGCCGTGGAGCCCACCGGCGCCGACCCGTGCGACCTGCGCCAAAGCAGGGGCGACGCCGCTGTGCGGGACCTGATCGCCACGCGCCGGCCGCTGTTCGAGTTTGCCATCAAGGCCACGCTCAGGCGCCACAACCTGGACACCGTAGAGGGCCGGGTGGCTGCGCTGCGGGAATCGGCTCCGGTGGTGGCCCAGATCCGGGACGCAGCCATCAGGCCCGAGTATGCCCGGGAACTGGCCGGCTGGCTTGGGATCTCGGTTGAAGATGTCAGCCGGGCTGTTGGTGTTGCCATGAAGCGTGCCGCCGCAGGCGGGCCGGCTGCACCTGGGACGCCCTCAGGAGCCGGTACGGCGGCTCAGCTGGGGTCCGCCCGGGCGGGCGGGCCCGGCGTGGCTGCCGGTCCGACGTCGGGCGCTGTCCCTTCCTATCAGCGGCCCGACCCACGGGACCCTGTGGCCTCCATGGAACGGCAGGCCCTGGAGGTGGCGCTGCAGGAGCCCGCACTCCTGGGCGGCGGCATCTGGGAGCGCTTCTCCGGGGCCCGGTTCATCACGCCCGCCTTCCTGGCCGTGCACGATGCGATGCGCGCTTCCGGCCCCGAGCTGATCGGCGACCCCGCACGATGGGTGGGCCAGGTGATGGAGGAAGTCCCGGAACCCCTGCGTCCGTTGGTGTCCGAACTGTCCGTGGTGCCGCTGCCCGCGAGCACCGCCGAGGGAGTCCAGAAGTACGGCAGAGGCATTCTCACTGCGCTGTTTGAACTCCAGATCACGCGCGTGAAGGCGGACAAGATGGGCCAGCTGCAGCGACTCGACCCAGGCTCCGAGCACGACCGGATCCAGCAGCTGCAGCGTGAACTGATGATGCTCGAAATGGAACGCCGGGCACTGCGCTCGGACGCCTGAAACGCGCCGATTCCACTCCGATTTCGTTTCCCCGCACGGTGTTTGCTAGGCTGGTACCCGCTTCATTCCTCCTTAGCTCAATTGGCAGAGCATTCGACTGTTAATCGAAGGGTTGCTGGTTCAAGTCCAGCAGGAGGAGCGCACAATCCCCGTTCCGGGTCTCCGGAACGGGGATTTTTGTATACCCGGGGCGGGTATGCGATGCTGTGCTGCCGCCGATTTCCCATTCCCGGGAAACCTTTGCTAATGTCATACCTGCTTCATTCCTCCTTAGCTCAATTGGCAGAGCATTCGACTGTTAATCGAAGGGTTGCTGGTTCAAGTCCAGCAGGAGGAGCAAACAAACAAAGATCCCCGTCCTCATCTCTGAGGGCGGGGATTTTTTGCATCAGACAAAGTCCATTTCCACTTGCAGGAAGCACTCCGCTTCGGTAATGGCTGCGCGGAAGGCGTCCTGCTCGGTTGGGAACTTGCGGGGCTCCCGCGGATGCCACTCATGGGCTGCTGAGTGCACCCGGACGAAGCCGGAGGCCGGCGGTGCGTAGAAGATGCCGAACCGCTGCACCGGCCATTCGGGCGACGTCTCCGGGGCCACCAGGAGGGCGGCGCTGAAGGCGGCGTTGAACCACTGCGCGATGGGCCGCCGTCGGTCGTCCGTGAAGAGTCCGGCGGCATAGAGGGCTGCGGACTGTTCGCCGGTTTGGGCGCACAGCCGGTCCCACCACAAGGGCAAAATGCCTGAGTCGCAACGTTGCCATGTGGCCGGGGGCGGCGGGGAGAACTGCCAGCTGGGCACGGATCTATTTTATCGTGGGAAAGCACCCCAGCGGCAGGGGTTGGCCTCTCCTCGGTGACCCGCGATTTGGCGCCCGGTCACAACGGCTCGCCAGCCCCCAACAACTATGGGCGGTTCCAGGGGCCCGGGTTAACCCGGTACAGCAGGGCAGCACCGGCCAGTGCACCCAGGATTATGCCTATGGCGCCACTGCCGAACACGCGCCCAAGGAAGTAACCGGCCACACCGCCCAGCACTGCCCCGAGGAACAGTCCCCGGGGGTTGCGGTGCGGCTTGCGTGGCATGCGTTTCATCAGTGATCGACGGGTTCAGTGGATCGAGGGCACGGTGCGCGGCCTGACGATCAGCCAGAGGCCCGCTATCGCCATCAGTATGCAGGCGGCCTGCACGGCGCCCATGGGGGTGGAGCTGGTGATGCCCAGCCACCCCGCCACCGGTGACACCAGGCCGGCCATCAGGAACGTCGCGGCACCCAGGAGCGACGCAGCCGTCCCGGCCTGTGCTCCGTGGCTGCTCAAAGCCAGCACCTGGACACAGGGGAACGTAAAGCCAGTGCCCAAGATGTAGAACCAGAGCGGAACCATTGCGCCCCAAAGTCCCAGGCCGGCCTGGTCAAAGACCACAATCAGCAGGGCCATGAGGAACATCCAGGCTGTGGAAGAGGCAAGGATCCACTGCGGGGGAACAATACGGATGAGCCTGGAGCTGATCTGGACGCCAGCCACAATGCCCAGGGAATTGATGCCGAACAACAGACCGTATTCCTGCGGCGAGAACCCGTAGATGTCCTGGAACAGGAACGGCGACGCGGACAGGTAAGTAAAGAGGCCGGCGAAGTTCATGCCTCCCACCACCAAGAGGCCCACAAAGATCCGGTCCGTAAAAAGAACCTTGTACCGCTGGCTGGCGGTCATGCCGGTCAGCCCGCGCTTTTCCCGTGGCAATGTTTCGCGGACCAGGACGAGCGCGGCGATGATCACCAGCGTGCCGTAACCGGCCAGGAACACGAAGATTCCCGGCCACGGCATCACCAGGAGCAGCTGCGATCCGATCACCGGGGCCAGAATCGGAGCCAGTCCGTTCACCAGGGCCATGCGCGAGAACATCCGGACCATGGCATAGCCCGAGAACAGGTCCCGCACCATTGCCATGGCCACCACTCCGCCACCCGCAGCCCCCACGCCCATGAGGACACGGAAGAAGCCCAACGTGGAGATGTCGGTGGACAGGGCTGCTCCCACGGAGGAAGCGATATGCAGGGCCGTGGCCAGGATCAGCGGGAGCCGGCGGCCGAACTTGTCGCTGAACGGGCCTACCACCAGCTGGCCGAGGGCAAAGCCCACGGTAGTGCCGGCCAAGGTCAGCTGGACCTGGGCCTCGGTGACCCCCAGGCTCGCTTCCAGTGCCGGGAACGCAGGCAGGTACAGGTCGATGGTGAAAGGGCCCAGCGCGGTGAGTGCACCGAGGAGGAGGATGTACAGCAGTTTCCGGCGTCGGGTCAGCGAATCGCCCGGATTCGAGTGGGTGGTCACGGAGATCAATCCTAGGCCCGGAAGTTCCATCTTTCCGGGGTTGCGGGCGCGCCGTGGGGCCAACCAGGAAGTTTGCCCCGGACCGGAATGATAGTTTTGGGGGCGGGACCGTGCTGCCGCGGGCTCCCACAGCACACGGATGCCGAATCGACCAGGCAGCAGACCACGCAACAAGTTAGGCGGGAACCGATGAGCGGACGTCACACCGGGCGCACCAGCCAGGGATTGCGGATCACCGCGCTGCCCAGGACGCTGAAACTACTCTTTCGCCTGGCCCCTCGCCAACTCAACGATGAAATCGCCTTCGCCAAGATCGAGCTCAAGCGCAAGGGCATCCAGGTCGGCGTCGCCGCCGCCTTCTTTGCCGTCGCGCTTATTTTTGTGGCGTTTCTTATGGTGGGCCTCATCGTAGCCGCCATAATGGGCCTGGCCACCATCATGCCGGCGTGGCTGGCCGCGCTGTTCGTCTGCGCCCTGTTCCTGGTCATCGCCCTCATCGGTGCACTGATCGGCCTCCGCAAATTCAAGCAGGCCATGCCCCTGGTCCCGGCCGAAACCATCCGCGGGATCAAACACGATCTCGGCATCGCCAAGGAAGGCTCGGGCTTCAACGCCGAACTGCTCGATCCCGCCAGCCCGGAGGCCAAGGCCGCGAAGGCTGCCAAGGACGAAGCAGCCGCGAAGGCCAAGGCCGAGAAGGAAGCCAAGGCCGAGGCGCATAAGACGGAGTTCCCGCACGCGTCCGAGCCCGAGCTTCACCGCCGCCTCGAACAGCGCCGGCGGCACTTGGCACAGGTCCGCGACGAGCTGGATAACGAGCTCGACATCAAGCCGCAGGCCATGTTCGTACTGGGCGCTGCCAGGGAGAAACTGGGGGAGGGCAAGGCCGCCGTTGAACACGGCGCGGCCGCGGCCAGCCAGAAGTTCGCTGCCTTCTCCGGCTCCCGGGACGGCGCCGGCGTGCGCTGGAAGCCGCTTGCCGCCCTTGCGGCCTCCGCGACGATCCTTGCGGTGCTTCTGCGCAGGCTGCTCCGGAACCCCTGACAACACACATCACACTGGGCACCATGGAAGGGGGGCGGAGTGAGGTTCATTGGCGCTGGCGCGCGACCCGGCCGCCCCCAAACTGACCACGACCGCGTTTTCACCCTCCCCAACGCCCTGACGGTGCTGCGTTTTATGGGCGTGCCGCTTTTTGTCTGGCTGGTCCTGGCCCAGAAGGAATATGGGGCCGCCGTGGTGGTTCTGGTGGTCATGGCGGGAACCGACTGGATTGACGGGTATGTGGCCCGCCGCTTCGACCAGGCGTCCAAGCTCGGCCGGGTCATGGACCCGCTGGCGGACCGGCTTGCCCTGATCGCGGTGGCGGTCACCCTGGTGATTGCCGGCGTCGTCCATTGGCTGTATCTGGCCGCACTCCTGGTGCCGGACGCCGTGCTTCTGGTGCTGACCCTCTCCTATTTCGGGGGCCATCCGGACCTGCCGGTGAGCCGTGTAGGCAAGGTTCGCACTGGATTACTGCTTCTGGGCACACCGCTGCTGGTCCTGTCGCGTTTGGACACCCCGGTTGCCGGGCCGCTGTACGTTGCCGCCTGGATCGTGCTGGGACTCGGGCTTGCCGGCCACTGGATTGCCGCCTACAACTATTTCTGGGCGATTCTGCGCAAGGGCCGCCAGCAGTCCCATCACGACGGCGGCACCGGCTGATGGTGTGGGTGGCCGTTCTGCTGGCGGTGCTTGGGGCGTTCTGCCTGGCCTTCGGAGCACAGAAGCAGGGGAGTGCAGTCAAAGCCGACACCGGCGGGCTGGCGCTGAGTTCAAACGGCTTCCTCCGTCTGCTCCGCAATCCGCGGTGGGTGCTGGGACTTCTCCTGCTGTGCGTCGGGATGGGATTGAACGCGGTGGCATTGGTCTCCGCGCCGCTGACGGTGGTACAGCCGATCGGCGCCATTGCGCTGGTCATTACCACGGTGGTGAACGCCCGGGACCAGGACATCACCATCAACCGGGCCACCATGGTGTCCATCGCGGCCTGCGTGACCGGCTCCGCACTCTTTGTCCTCCTCGCCGTCAACGTGACGCAGGAGAACCACCACGTGAACCAGGAGGACGAGCTCACCATCGTGTTGCTGCTGGCACTGGCCGTCGGCGTGTTCGGCACCCTCGCGGTCATGTTCCGGCACCGGATGAGCGCGTTTGTTTACATCCTCGGCGCCGGCGTGCTGTTCGGCTTCGTCGCGGTCCTGACTCGTATCATCGGCAAACACCTGCTGGATCCGAACGGGCTGGCACTGCTCAATGTCCAGTGGTATTCGGTGGTGGCCATCGCAGCGGCCGGCGGCCTGGGTTCGTGGTTTGTGCAGAGCGCCTACTCGGGCGGCCCGCCGGACCTTGTCATCGCCGGGCTGACTGTCATCGACCCGATCGTTGGCATCGCCATCGGCATCGTGATCCTGGGTGAGCTGCGCCCGGACGTCCACGCCGTGATGGCGATTGCCATGGCTGCGGCTGCTTCGCTTGCTATCGTGGGGGTGATCGCCCTTTCCAGACACCATCCCGAGGTCGCCAAGCGCAGGAAAGATGCGCGGAAGGCGGCGGGCAGGGCGTCCCACTAGCCTGTTTACCCGACTAGCCCACTTCATGACCAGCCGATTTTCACTAAGAGGCCCCGCGCTACCTTGCCGGCGGCCCACCGGTGCAGCCAGCGACAGCTGCCCGCACCGTGACCTTCAGGAGCTCTCCACGTGACAACGCCCTCCGACCAGCGATCCTTGACCGTACTGATTGCCGCGGATACCTATCCGCCCCACATCAACGGGGCCGCCCAGTTCAGCTACCGGCTCGCGAAGGGTATGACGGGCCGAGGCCACGATGTGCATGTGCTGGCCTGCCGCGCGGACAACGGCGCGAGCTTCACCGAGTTCCGCTCCGAGGCGACCGTGCACCGGCTCCGCTCGCACGGGGTCTTCACCCACGAATACTTCCGCATCTGTTTCCCCTGGGAAATCAAGAAGGAGATCGGCCTCCTTTTCGATCGGATCCAGCCCGATGTAGTGCACATCCAGAGCCACTACATGATCGGCGAGCACGTCCTCTACGAAGCGGCGAAGCGGGGCATCAGAATTGTGGCCACCAATCACTTCATGCCGGAGAACCTCAACCCGTTCCTGCCGTTCCCGCAGTGGTTCAAGGACATCATCGGCAAGATCTCCTGGAAGGACATGGGCAAGGTCATGGGCCAGGCCGACGTCGTCACCACGCCCACACCCCTGGCCGCCAAGGCCATGCACCAGCACGCCTTCCTACACAAGGTACTGCCACTCTCCAACGGCATCGACTCCGCAGCCTACGAGCTGCAGCCAGGCGAAGTTATCGAACCGCACGCCCATCCCACAGTGGTCTTTGTGGGGCGCCTGGCCGAGGAAAAGCACGTGGACGTGCTGATCAATGCCGTGTCCAAAACGCCCGCGGATCTCAACGTCTGCCTGGAGATTGTGGGCGGCGGCGAAGTCCGTTCGGCTCTTGAAGCGCAGGCGGAACGTCTCGGAATGGGGGAGCGGGTGAAGTTCCTGGGACTGGCCAGCGATGACGACCTCCGTGAGGCCTACATCAGGGCAGACCTGTTCTGCATGCCGGGGACCGCTGAGCTTCAGTCCCTGGTGACCCTTGAAGCTATGTCTGCCTCCACTCCCGTCCTGCTAGCGGATGCCATGGCACTGCCCCACCTGGTGCGCGATGGCGAGAATGGCTATCTCTTCACGCCCAACGACAGCGACGACCTCGCAGCCAAGATCACGAAGATCCTCCAGTTGCCGGCCGACGAACGGGCGGCAATGGGCCAGGCCAGCCGGCGGATGGTGGAACCGCATAGTATCGAGGGAACGCTGCAGACCTTCGAGGATCTCTACCGGGGTGCAAGCTACGACGACAAAGCAGTCTGACTGCGATCTGGCAGCTCCCGCTCCAGCCTGACCGTGGCACGGCGTCATGGCTGCGTGGTCTTCATGCCCGCCACTTTTTGCTAGAGTGTTTTTGCCCTGCTGAAGCTGAAGTCCTCCACGGACCACGCTGGGAAGGGCGGGGGGCTATAGCTCAGCTGGTTAGAGCGCGGGACTCATAATCCTAAGGTCCTCGGTTCAAGTCCGAGTAGCCCTACTGTGTGTGCCCTCCGGTCTGCGTTCACGCAAACCGGAGGGCATTCGTGTCTCAGACGAATGCCTAGTCAAGAATGGCTGTGGCGAGCTTTTGGCGGATCACGTGTTCTTCGCCGCTCCCGGTGGTTGGCAGCCGCAGGAGCGGAATGCCGTGCGCGAGGCAGATCGCATCCTTGAAGCCGTCCCGGACTCGTTGCAAAGGATCAGCCTCGTGGAAGGCAAAACCGTCAACTTCCACAGCGAGGACAGGCACATTGGTGATGCGGTTGTATATGACGAAGTCCACCGTGGCGCGGTTGCGCACGTAGGCCATCTGCTGGGCCGTGAGCCTGGACAGGTCGGGGAGCAGATTGCGTAAAACGACCTGCTGAGCAACAGCCAAATCCGTGTAGGTTGCCTCGGCAAGAATTTCGAGGAGCAGCGTCCACACGATGTTTTCGGAAGCGAACTTGGACGTGTTTTGAAGGCGGGCAGCCAAGGGCCGGAGCACCGCCGAGTACTCCTTGTAGAGGAGATCGAATACAGATACGACTGCGCTATCGAACACGCCGTGCTCGGGATCCTGGTACTGGATGAACTGGACCAGATCGCGGAGATGACGGCTGGCCGGCAGCATGTCGTAATTCGTCACCAAAATGAACCGTTTGACCGCCCGGGATACCGCCACATTGACCAGTTGCGGGTTATCCACAAATTCAACCCCGAAACGTCCGTTTTTGGTCTCGTCCAGGACCGTGCTCATGATGATGACTTCCTTCTCGCGGCCCTGGAACTTGTGGACGGTGTCAGCCTGGATGGTGTTGACGAGGGCTTCCGCCACTTTGTCCACTTGCAGACGGTACGGTGTGACCACACCTATGTCTTCAGGCCGTGTGTCTGAGCAGAATTCTTGCAGGACTTCCTCTGCAATAACGTCCGCTTCCCGCTGGTTGATGCGACCGCCCACGTGCTGCCGCATGTGGTTTCCCTTAGCTGTGCGTACCACTATGAGCGCCCTGTTGTCCGGGTCACTGACCGTGTACGGAACGAGTTGCCCACCGTAAAACTTCTTGTTGCAGAAATCGATGATGGCAGGGTCGCAGCGGTAGTGCTCCCGGAGCATTGTGCGGGGGAGATCGGTGCCGAAGCGCTCGATGATTGAGGACAGGATACTGTGCCGCCCATAGTCGTAACTTGGCGCAGGTGCTGGCCGGGCACGCTCGGATGCACCCTTCGCCGCTATGTGCTGTAGCTGCTGCAGGTCGCCCACCACGATGACGTTCCGTGCGCAGGAAAGCGCCACGCCCGCGACTAGATGAGTAATTCCAAGGGGTGTGTTCGGCGCGGCGCGGCGGTTTAGAGGGCAAGGGTGTCCAGAATCGGCGTTATCTACCCAACGTCGAACTTGGAGGCTCACGTGGACGCCGATCTGGACACCCTTGCTACTGCATTGTATGTGGCAGCCGATGATCTGTTAAAGGCATATCCGGAACGGATCCCGGCCCGGCCCCGCATCGGAATCAGCCCGAGGATCACCGATGCTGAGCTGATCACCTTGGCCGTGATGCAGGCCCTGCTCGGCTTTACCAGTGAAGCCAGATGGCTGCG